>JAZFSS010000212.1:0-7044 GCA_036446275.1 Gammaproteobacteria bacterium
TCCCTTAATGCAAGTACCAGTGCATCGGGATCCATGTCCTTCAAGAGATACCCTTGAGCTCCGTTGCGCAGGGATTCCACAAGGTCTGCTTCGTCACTGCTGGTAGTCAACATCACCACCGGCTGTTTAAAACCATTAGCGCGGAGTTTCCGGAGTACCGCGATGCCATCCATTTCAGGCATGCGCATATCCAACAGTACGACGTCCGGACCAAGTTCATTTGCCAGTTTTAAGCCCTGTTCTCCATCACCTACCGCCGCCACTACTTCGATCCCTCGCAAAACAAGCAGTCCCTCGAGTCCGACCCGGAATAATGTGTGGTCATCGATGAGCAGAGTTTTCAGACTCATATTCAGTCCGCATCAACAACTTTGCTTGTCGTGGACTCTTTCACAGGCAACCGGAAATGTAATACTACGCGAGTGCCTTCACCGGCTTCGCTTTCCACGCGCAGTTCACCGCCCAGTCGCTTTGCTCGTTCTTCCATAATACTCAGCCCAATGTGTTCCCCCGGAGATCCTTCGGAAGGTTCAACCATGCCGATACCGTCGTCTTCCACCAGAATTCGATAATTACCATTAGAACCACCCCCCAATAGGACACGTACATGTTGCGCCTGGCTGTGTTTGCGTATATTAGCGAGTGACTCCTGAATAATTCGTAAGACCTGCATTTCCACTTCTGCTGGAAATGAAATCCGGCCCCACTCGTTTTGCAGGAAGACATGCATGTTGGTTTCGTTACGAAATCGTTTAATAAGCTTTGCAAGAGCCTGCAATAATCCCTGTTCATCCATGGGTGCCCGGAAATGCGTAATCATACCCCGCAACTCCGTATTGGCCTCGTCTAAACTGTTCTCAATCCTCTCTAACTCCCGCCATAGAGCCGATTCATTCCCTTGATGCAGCGTCTCATCCAGCACCCGCACCTGGAAGCGTAAACTGGCCAAGCTCTGAGCTAGTGAATCATGTAGCTCCTCGGCCAGATGGTTACGTTCTTCCATGATGGATATGCGATTGGTTTCCTCATCGGCACGGGCCTTTTCGATAGCGATACCCAAGTGGCGTCCAATATTAACGAGAAGCTGCCGGACTTCTTTTCGCATCGCTATGCTGTCGCGGTCCAGGAACAACGTATAGACCCCTAGTATCTTGCCAAAGTACCGCACCGGCACTCCGATCATGCACAGGTTAAGATCGTTGCACGAAGGTGCTTTCAAAATTTCGCTACAAGCCTGCAGATTAGGCTCCACCAGGATATTTCCTTCCTCCACTGTCTTTTTCCAGAAATCATCCTGGACTGCCAGAAGTTCTTCGCATTGCAACACTTCCCGGTGCAGGCTTTGGCTCGCCAGTAAACGCATTCCCCCACTATCGGAAGTCAGCCGGATAGTCACTGCGTGGGTATTCCAAACATTCTGTAACGTTTGCAGAAAACGTTCCAACAGATCGTCCAGGTCCTGAGATATATTAATGGCTGCTGAAATATCGTAGAGAATCTCTAACGCCCTGGTTTTCTGCACAACGTCTTGGGTTTCCGTAGGAGCCGCCAACGGTTCCGAAAACGAGTTTGTTTCTTTGGGTTCGGTGCGGGAGGAGCTGGTTTTTGATTGATGGGGAGAGGCTGCAATGTCCTTGCGAATAACTCGGAATAATCCGATTAAAAGCGTGAAGCCTACTGATAGTGATATGCCGGTCAGTAAAAGTTTCGTGGCCGTTTGATCCTGAGGGAAGAGTTCAAACAGACTTACCACCGTAAGCACTGCCAACACCAAGCCCAGCCCTGCCAGGTAACTGATAACGCGGCGTACGAGCTTTTTCTGGGAGCCGCGCTTTGAAACGATGGCGGGAATATCCCATTGTGTCCCCGCGCTATTGACTGTCGATTTGCTAGGCATAATCGATATTATGGTAATGCAATGATAAGGTCTAGTATATCAGGAGCTTACATAGAGATCTGGGGTAGTGGGTCAGTTTGACGGTATGTAACACGGAGCTGAAGAGAGGGGAGGAATACGCAGCGCGTCGTAGGCGACGAGCGGAACAGGGATAGTGGAGCGAGACGCCTCCGATTCGAGCGTAACCATGGATGGTGCAGCGAGATTAAGCGATGGGTATTCCTTCCCTCTCTTCGCAGTAATCGAAACTGACCCACTACCAGATCTGGATAGGCGGGCCTAGTCTTCACTGGCGGGCCTGTAGTTTGGATCATTTGGATTCATAAAGACAAAATGAAACTGGCCGGGTTCCAGTTCCACGTAGTCCACTACGGTCCCTTTTAGTAGTTCCTGGCTTGCCGGGGAAACTACGATTTCCACCCCTTCACAGGAGAATCGAATGTCGTTGTCCAGGTTCCTATCGTCAAAGCCCATTCCATAACTAAAGCTGCCGTCTTCTTGTCGCTGAACAGCTATTCGCAATGGCAGTTGCCCGACGTTGCCTTGTTTCGCGGACTCAAGCATATGCTTAGCCGCTACGGGAGTTACAGTAATCATGTGTCAGATTCAAGATCAAAGTCGGCCTAATATACGGCATCTTTTCGATTTTCTGCACCGTCATGGTGATCTGCAGTGCATTGGCGCACAAATTCCACAAACCGCTGCGCCCAGGGGTTTTGACGGGTGTGTCGCTGGTGACTGTAGCAGGCAAGTAAATTATTGATTACGATTCCATCGTGTTTACCATCCACGCCGGTGCCCCTGGTCACGTTATAGGCGAACCGAAAAGGTTTTTCAACATTGCTCAAGTTCGAATAATGAAATTCATGGCCAGCAATTTCTGATTTCTCGACCGGTGGATTTGGCCACAAGCCATTCTCGTTTTCTCTAAGGCGCACATAACCTCGTCCCTGGGGCCGCTTGTGCATAACCACGTCGGCAGGAATCACCCCTACCATATTACAGCGCCGTTCGTCCCAGGACAGGCTACGGCACAGATACATCAGTCCACCACATTCGGCATAGGCGGGCAGGCCCGATGCAATGGACTCCCGAATGTCGGATCTCAGCGCAGTGTTGGCTTCTAAGCTCTGCATCTGAATTTCCGGAAAGCCGCCGCCAATAAATAGGCCATCCAAATCCGGCAGGTGTGAATCCGACAGGGTATTCACAAAGATCAGTTCCGCTCCGGCTAGCTCAAAGGCTTCTAAGTCACCCGGATAGTAAAATCCAAAGGCGGCATCCCGGGCCACGCCTATGCGGACCTTGGAACCCGGTTTCGATTTGGTCCGAGGGACCGTAACCGTTGGTAGCGGGGGAGCCGCGGCAGCAAATTCCAGTAATCGTTCCAAGTCGACTTGCGCCGCGATTGTCTTGCCAATTTCAACAATCTTGTCGTTTGATCCGGCATCTTCATTGCTGGGGATCAGTCCTAAGTGCCGTTCCACGATTTCCAGCCTGGGATTTCGGTGTATCGCGCCGACAACGGTAACATCGGTGTAATGCTCGATCACTGCCCTCAGTTTCGCCTCATGACGGCTGCCACCCAGTTGGTTCAGGATTACGCCGGCGATGGGAACGCCGGGATCAAAGGCCTGATAGCCTAATATCAATGGTGCGATACCGCGAGTCATGCCCCGGGCGTCGAGAACCAGGATTATCGGCGTACCCAGAAGTTTTGCGAGGGCCGCATTGCTGTTGCTACCGTCCAAGTCCAAACCGTCATAGAGCCCTTTGTTGCCTTCAATCAGGGCCATGTCGGATCCGCGCCCATGGGTTATCACGGTGGCCAGGATTTCATCCCAATCCATGGTATAGAAATCCAGATTATGACAAGTACGTCCCGATGCCCGTGCCAGCCACATGGGATCGATATAATCCGGGCCTTTTTTGAAAGATTGTACAGTGAGCCCCTTGGCGGCGAATGCGGCACAAAGGCCGACAGTGACGGTAGTCTTACCGGAAGATTTATGGGCTGCCGAGATGAATAATGGGGTCATAACAATTCAGGATGGGGCTGATCAAAGAATTGAACCGCCAAGAGCGCCAAGCAAAGGATTAAACCGCCAAGAACGCCAAGTTATAATGGTTAAGACGAAAAGTCTGCTTGTGGCTATTGGGTAATAGGCCTTCTGACTGCCTTGGCATGGTATGGCTGCACATTCTTTTTCCAAGGAGCCGAAAACGGACCAAGACTTCAGATCCTTAGAAATTTACCTAGCCCTGGACAATTCCCTTAAAAAGCCTTTATCTTTCTTGGCGCTCTTGGCGGTAATATTTTTACTTCTTGGCGCCCTTGGCGGTTCAATCTTTTGTTTGCTAACTAGCAGCCTGGGCGGGCTTGCTGTCGGTATCCTTTGCAGCATAATGCGGGTCGACCTTGGCATCTTCCAGGCTAACAGGCAGGAATTGTAAGATCTTAACGGCGATAGCGACCACGATTAGGGCGATACCAATTCCTCCTATACCAAGCACGATCTCCGGAAAACTGGGTGTGTACGTAGCGACAACACCGTCAAAAAAGCTACTGGTCTCTTCCATGCCCGGGAACATCACTAGGGGAAATGCCTGTCCGCCAATAATGATGACATAAACCTGAGCCAGTCCCCCCACGACGACTAGAACGGCGGCCGTTGCAATAGCCGTGCGGGACTTACCTAGACTTGGGTGATACAACATTGCCAGGGGCACCAGGCTGCCAAGCAGGATCTGCATAATCCAAAAGACCCGGGTATATACCCCACCATCCAGGAGAATGAAGCGTTCCACGCCGTGGTGTTCCGTCCCATACAAATTAGTGAGATGAAAGGCAATCACGAAATACAGTACCGCGGCTACAAATACACCTAGTAGATTCTTCAAGCGCCAAAGGATCGCGTCGCCTAACGGGCGGCCGGTCCACTGGTAGCAGGCCATCAATACGAGAATAAAGATTGCAAGGCCAAAGGAGAACGACATAATAATGAACATGGGCGCCATAATGGCCGCATCGTAGGCTTGGCGGGCCACAAGAAAGCCGAATATGGAGCCGGTACCAGTAGTCAGAACCAGACGCCAAATGAAGGCGACAAAGCCTACAGGTTTCGAAAACCGGTTCATGCGCCGCTCCATCATCATCCAGACATAGACGGTTACTACGGCGAGGAAACCGACATACAAAAAGATGTTCCAGGCAAAAATGGACTTAAAGTTGTAATAAGTCATGGCTATAATCATGCGATCCGGCCGGCCCAGGTCTAACATCAGCACCGCTAAGCCGCCCACCAGCAGCGCAATGGACAACAATACAGACAAGCGGGCCAAAGGCTTATAGGGTGCCTTTCCAAATACCGAAGAGATGGATGCGACGTTCAGTGCGCCGGATGCGGCAATAATAAGAAACACGGCGAATACGTGGGGCATGCCCCATACGATCTGATTGTTCATGCCGGTCACTTGGTGGCCCATGTGCTCCATGTAAAAGGCCGCGCCCAATGCGGCGCAAATCATCAGGCCCAGGATACCCAGTAGACCCAAGTAGCCGGCGCTATTGCCTTCAATTTCGCGAAAATCGATTCTTTGCATGGTAAAAAACGTTAGTTACCTTAAATTTAATACTCCCTCTCCCTTCGGGAGAGGGCTGGGGTGAGGGTATCAAAAAGTAAAAGCTGTTTATTTATCCCCTCATCCTGACCTTCTCCCTCAGGGAGAAGGAACTAATAATAAGCCTAGTTAGATACCCTGGTACCATACCCCGGTATTTAAACGAAAATCGGCCCGCACCTGGCGGCCCCCATGCCGCTTTAGACGCCGGGAAATTCTACTGTTTGGATCGTTAAGATCACCGAACACCATGGCGTCGTGGCCTTCCGCCGTGCAGGCTTCGGCACAGGCCGGTATGGGATTATCATCACGATCCACCCGGTGTACGCAGAAAGTGCAACTCTCCACGGTTCCCTTGCCCCTTGGCGCGTGGGGCAACTGGTCTTGCAGGGGTTCGTGAATAAAGGAACGGGCCTTATAGGGGCAGGCCATCATGCAGTACCGGCAGCCGATACAGGTATGTTTGTCCACTAAAACGATACCATCCGCCCTTCGAAAAGATGCCCCGGTGGGACATACATCGACACAGGGGGGGAATTCGCAGTGCTGGCACAACATGGGCAGGGACTGGGTATAGCCTGTCTTTTTATCCCTCAAATTGACCTTGCGGATCCATTGAGCATCGATTTCTGGGCGATCTGATACGGTTAAACCGTGTTCTTCATTACAGCCTCTCACACAGGCGTTGCAGCCGCTGCCGCATTTGTTGGTATCGATGAGCATGCCCCAACGAACTTCGCTGCTTACGCCTTCACGTCCGCTATCGGAATCCGAATCCGAACTGGCGCGGGCAATCTGGCTAAGAAACACTCCAGGTGCAACCGCCATACCGGCCGCAGTAGCAACGCCGCCCATAAACCGCCTACGTGCAGTATCTGTAGGATTTCCGGTGTTCATGGTTGTGAACCCTCAGAAGAGAGCAGTGACAGCGTAGCAGGGCGTTTGTTGACGCCCGTATGTTTCAATTTGTGAGGCGCTATTTTGGAACGTTGGCTCATTTGTGCCGGCTGATCGGAATGGCATTGGAAACAATCGATATGGACGGCCGCGTAAGTGTGGCAGGAATTACAAAAATGTTCCTCACTGTCGACCCGCACTTTGTTACCGCCAGACGGCGGCGGCACATGGCAACTGATGCATTTAGCCAGGCTATGCCGCGACCCTCGTATACCTTCGTGTACCGTTTCATCCCGCTCATGCAAGATATAGTTCATATGGTTTTTACGCATTTCGTCGGCGGGTTCTACACAGCCCTGGCTCGGACTAAACCGATCCTGGGCCTCTGGTATTACAGGCCGCAGCCCGTCAGCGGCGGCCGCGGGGAATAGCGAACCAGCCACGATGCCCGCGATCAACGCAAATCTTCCCAGTAATTGCCGCGTATACACGTCTACGTACCTCAGTTTAGTCACCCATGGCCATATCAATATAACCGGACGGGCAAACATCGGCACAAATGTGGCAGCCGATGCACTTGTCATAATCGGTGTCCACATAACGTCCCGTCGTTGATTTCTTCTTGTTAA
>JAZFSS010000213.1:0-14925 GCA_036446275.1 Gammaproteobacteria bacterium
ACTAATGCTGCCTGGCCGTATGGTGATATCCGCATTGTCATCAAAAGCACTGCGATCGATTTCCGGCGCCTTGATAAGAATGGAGAAACCGCCGGTGTAGACTTCAGGCAACAGGTAACTGCTCAAGCCGGCAACTACCGCGCAGGCCAACGTCGCCAGTAACACGGTCCGCATACGTGAAAAGAACGCGGAGAGTAAAACTCGAAGCCAATCGGAACTGCTTGTGTCCTGATCCATGGGCCGTCCTAAATCCAGTTTAATATGACCGAATATTTACCGAATATCCGCCAAACAGCAGGAGCCTGCCGATTTCCTGGCTGATTTCTGAATCGCTGGACAACGGTCGTCTGGGCACGTAGACGATATCGTCCGGCTGCAGCGCAACCTGTATCATCGAATGCTTGCCTTCGAGGACCGACTTGTAGTCAAATCTGCGGATTATTAGTTCTTGGCCGGAGTGCCGCGCGACAATAATATCGGTGATGCGCGATTTTGAGTTCGTGCCGCCTGCCAAAGCCAGGCTTTGGCCCAGAGTAATCGGGTGAAGAATCTCGAAGGCGCCGGGTTTATTCACTTCGCCGAACACGTACAAAAACCGGTCGGTGATCTCGAATAATATTACGTCCACCTGTAATTCAGGATAAATCTTCTGGTACTCGGCATTTACGGATTCCGACAGCTCGGGAATCGTCCTACTCGCGACATCCATATCGCCGATGATAGGAAACGTTATCGCCCCATCGGGACGTATGGTAAGCAGCTTGCTTTGCCCCCTTTCCCAGTTGGTAATTACATTTTTCAGCTCCTTCGTTGCGGCGCCAAATTCCTTTACGAGTAAAAATACATCGGGATCGCGAAGTACCCCCTCGTAGGCCTTGCGGATTTTTTCGGTCGCCGCCGCCGGGGTCAGCCCCAAAACACGCACGTCACCAACCAGCGGCATCGTCAATAAACCATCCACACGAATTGCCTGCACTAGGTTTAGATGGGGCAGGGAGACAAACCGTAATTCCACGACATCCTGGATATTCAGCGTATAGGCGCTGATCTCCTTGGTCTGGATCTGGTACATGATCTCTAATACATCCCCGCTGCGGAGCCGGTATTCATTGAAGCTGTTCATATCGGCACTGCTACCGTCGGTCAAATCCCCAGTCTCGGTCGGCGGGGTCACCACTTGCGTGGCGCAGCCGGCGATAGCCAAGGCCGCTATAAAAAAGCCATACAGACGGACATGCCGTTGCCATGTGTTGTTTGTGATTCGGTGCCAATTGTTCACTGGATTGCCCATTAAAAACCGGGGTTTAGCTCCCATGCCCCGTTTTAGCGGCCTATAGCCTCCATACTTAACCGATTTCCAGACCCCGGATTGTTGTCCTATTGTGGCGGCGTCTTCCTGCCAGGGGGTCTTTTAACATCGAAGTGGTTTTCGCATGTCGGACAGCTGGCGGGTAACAAGAAATTTGCAGGGTTTATATTTCTGGAAATATCTGTAGATACAATAAGATATACGATATATTAGATTATATACCTAATATTTATTAGATAACTACATGAAATATATATTATATCTCGCCCATTTCAATCCTACGGAAATTGCCCGTTTCAGGTTGACATTAACAAGCCGATGTAGGGAGTACCCAAGGGTCAGGCGTGGCGCTTCGACGACGCACTTGCGGGATAACAAAGTAATGGCGCAGTTAGCAATGGTCTGCGTGGTCAAAGATCGACAGGGCGGGAAATATGAGTATGAACTTACCGGTTACCTACCTTTTCGGTATGGTCTTAGTAGCGCTTATCGGCCTGTTCTGGTATTTGCGACGCGTTCATTTCAACGGCAAGGAACCTATCCGGGCGATTCTGGATCTGGCGGCGATTCCCTCGTTGCGCCAATCCCTGCCTGATCTGATCCTGGAGGTCGCGCGAGCCCGTCGCCTGTCCCACACACTGTCACTGGCTGTGGTGCGTGCGGAGTTCCCTAACGATCAAACGCGGCATGGGCTACGCAACGTTAGATATTTCAAACAGGACGACACTTCCGCCGTTAAAACAAGGCAACTTGATCTACAGGAATTCTCCAATTGCAGCCGGGCATTCCGGGATCTTCTTCGTGAAGTGGATTGTATCGCATTCGACAGTGTTCGCGATCAGTTTATCGTAGTCCTGCCTGGATCAACGCATTCTCAAGCAGTAGAAACCATCAGCCGGATCGGTAAATATCTGGGGCCGGATATTGCCAACCGCTTGCTCGTTGGAATCGCCGAGTATCCCAAGGACGGCCTTTTCCTGGAGGATCTCATCGAGTTCGGTATGGGACAGATTGATGATGAGGCTGGTTCCAGTGAAATGGAAGTCGAAGTCCGGGCATAGGGTACAAATCGGTAGTGGGCCAGTTTCGATTACTGCGAAGAGAGGGGGGAAATACCCGGCGCGTCGTAGGCGGCGAGCGGAACAGGGATAGTGGAGCGAGATGCCTCCGATTCGCGCGTAACCATGGACGGTGCAGCGAGATTAAGCGATGGGTATTTCCCCCTCTCTCCAGCACCGTGTTAAATAATGTCAAATTGACCCACTACCTACAAATCCAGTAACCTATGAAACCTTCCGGCTCGAATATACGCCGCCATAAAGGAATCCTGAGCAACCGCTTACGGTTCAGTATCTATCTGGCGTTGAAGCGCGTGATGGATTTAGTGCTCGGCGGATTGCTGGCGATTATCGCGCTACCGATCCTGATTATTTGTGCGGTAGCCGTTAGGATCGAAGGGCCGGGTCCCATATTCTTTCTCCAAGACCGCACCGGCAAGAGCGGGCGGCGCTTCAAGATGTATAAGCTCCGGACCATGGTGCATGACGCCGACGATCTGAAGGAAAAGTATCAACACCTAAACGTCCATAGTTACCCTGATTTCAAGATTCCGGAAGATCCCCGGGTTACCCGTGTGGGCCGGTTTCTGCGTAAAACCAGTCTCGATGAGCTGCCGCAGTTATTCAATGTAATTCGCGGAGACATGAGCTTGGTGGGCCCAAGACCCACTTCTTTTAAGGCATCAAACTACGATATTTGGCATACGGCGCGGCTTGAGGTGATACCGGGAATAACAGGACTATGGCAGATTTCCGGTCGCAGCAACGTTGGGTTTGACGATCGAGCCCGGTTGGATGTTGACTATATCCGAAACCGATCATTGTGGCTGGACCTTAAAATTCTGTTCCGCACTTTCAGTTCTGTGATCAAGCGAGACGGGGCCTGACAATCCCCACGACCCGGGGCTTTCTCAATTTAAGAAATAGGCTGGATTTTGCCGGTTCGGTTGTGCCGACGGGCAGCAATAAGAAGGGGTAAAAAAGCGAGCTTTGTGGTGGCCTACCCAGGCGGCTACTGGACTCGTGGTTTACTTGGTATTGATCCGTACTCCGATGCTCACCAAATCGACATCGTCGCCGTCCATCATCAGCCGATCCCATCCTCCTTGTACCGCAATCCACTCATTAATGGTGATGCGAGGACCCACTCCCAACATGATGTCAAAGCCATCTTCACCATCCGTGCTTTTCCCCCCGCCACTTGTTTGGCTGAAATCGGCATCCCAATAGGCAAAACCAATTCGGCTAACCAGGCTTATATTTCTCCAGATCGGTATAGCAGGGGATAATGAAATCGCAAATACGTTGAGATCCTTGATCTCAAATTTCCCTATATTATTGTTATCATCGAATTCGCCGAACCCAAAGTAGCTAAGTTCGACACCCCAGTGTTTGTCCAGCATCTTGCCGCCGTAAATCTTCCATCCAAAATCGTCGTCGTAGAACTTAGAATCCTTAGGTCCATCGGTGTCGATACTACCTCTACCAGCGCTCACTCCCGCGTAAAATGGGTATTTCTTCGCCGCGAATGTACACTGCGAACCTGCGATTAAAACGCTCGCAAGGATAATAAGGGTCATTTTTTTCATGATCGAGTGGCTCCTCAAAATTCTTATCAATCTATCCCAAGCAGGAACTGAAGGCATTGCGGATGGTAGCAGCATTTTTCCGCTGTTTCACCATGGGTAATCCGATATCACGCACATAGGGCTTCCGGCCAAGTGTCCACGCCAATCCAGTACTGGGCCATCTCGTATCTAGAGAGCGATTTAAGATCAATCAGTTAAGCCAAGTACACTGGGCCTGATGAATGAGCGCGGGGTTGCTTCGTGGCCGTATTCTGTGTCGCCGATGTATCCCTGCTTTGTGATCGATTTATGGTCGAGTTGCAATTTTTTTGGCTCTCGGGGCGATCTTGGCGGAAAGCCGGGTAAATCTATGCGTCTTGCTAGGAATGGTAGTGGACTGGCCTCCGATCCAAAGCTATGGAACAACCGTTTAACCGTCGAGGAATCGAATTGGCTTGAGCAGTTAACGGGTCCTAGTAATCAATGGGACAGAAGAGCGGGTTACTGAAGTACGAGAAGCACGGCTTAAGGGAGGCGACACCTTTATGCGGTGGAAGACTGAACACCACGGCTTCTGCCCCGCGGGCATTTATACCCGTACCGGGCCAAGTACTTGCTTATGGGGTGCAAGAGCCGGAGGTATCTTTGTCTCATGTTAAGATAAATACTTTCGCGAACACGGATTTCCAGTAAAGTTTCATGGGTATATCCATAACAAAAGATTTAGGTCTGGAAGACCGTGCCATGTTGGCACGATCCACGATCGACCTGTTAGATCAGTGGGGTATCGGTAGTGGGGATCAAATCAAGATTCTGGCGCTTCCTCCGGAGACCCGGATTCGAGCGCTGAAGAGGTATCGTGACAACACCCCGCTTCCTGATGACGAAGGCGTTATGGAACGTGTGGAATTTGTGCTTGCAATCGCGGAGGCGCTACGCACGACGTTTCCAACCAATCGGCATATGGGTGCCCAATGGATGAATAGGCCACACCGTCGGTTCAGGCGGCGCACGCCTGTTGCTACAATAATTGAAGATGGCATGCCGGGGTTGATGTCAGTGCGGGCCGAACTGGATTGCACCTACTCCTGGGATCTAACCGGTTCCCGCCTTTCCTAATTCGCTTGTTGGGCCGCGAGTGGATTATGCATGCTCCTAAAATTGTTACCGCCATTCCAAAACGCCGGTATCGGCTCGGCGAATTTTCCGTCACCATTTTGGCTGATATCGATTCCACCGACGATGCGCAATACCGCTATATTATGGCCGTAGTACGAGACGGAGAGTCGCAGCCGGGGTTGTACCTGACGCTGGAAAAAAGCGCCGGAAATGAAGCAAGCGACTTGAACTATGATATGCGCCTGATTATGCAGGATGGGTCGCAAACGATTGGCTCATCGGATGCCTGGAAAGATATGGAAAGTTTTGCAACACAGGCGCTGCAGCTCGTAACGACTATCCTTAATCTGGCGGACGAGGAAATCCGTCGGCTGCTCTAGATCAGGGTGGCTATTTGGCTCACCGCGGGGACGCTTAGAATTAAGCGTCGTTTTTTGTATCCCGTTTCTTTCTTGCCCTTGATAGGTCTAGTGGCACGACCACGGAAGTTTTTGGTTCGTCCACGTAACGTGGTCTGTCAGTGATAGGTTTGCCGGCCTCCTCAGCCAATTCCGTTTCCCGCGTTGCGATTAGTGCAAGGCACTCCCGAATTCCCTGTATGGTCGGATCGGACAGAGGATGTTTGAGCTGTGGCGGCGTATAGGTATCTTTCGCTATATTGGTCAACACCTTTTTCACCATGCGGAGAATGCGTGCTTCTTTGGTCGGTTCTTTATCAACCATCGGGGTCACCATGTAAGACGTGCCGGATCGCCCGGCAAAGCAGATAGTGTGACATATTTCTGTTCTCGGGATAACTGATAAAAGATGATACTAATGAGTACGTTAGTAAACCGACGTTTTGGTCCTCGTCCCCGCCCCTTTGAAGGGGGCCGGTCAGGGGTAGTGTAGACAAACGGTTTCACCTTAGTAAGTAGTGGTTCGCGTTGTTGTGAGACAAGGTGAAAATCCAGTTGGGGCATGGACCCTATGCGCTTGATCTGGTTGTGGCGCTCACCGGCAGCGTATTGGCAATTGCGAGTTTCTATAGGCCGCTGTTCCACTGCCTTTCCCCAAACGGGACCCGCGTAAGGAGGGTCACAGATCATTATCGGAACTAAAACAAATGAACGAAATAACCTATTGAAATACCAGATTATAATAGTGTTTTTCGAGAGCTGGCGCTGAACATCCCGAGAGGGCGGGAAGGTGCTATTCAATTTTGCTGGGTCTCTGCCGCTAGCTAGGAAGCACCCCATTAAAGTCAAAATTTGCGCACCCCTGGAAGGAAATAGGGGTGAAGTGGTTCAAAAATAACAGAGGTATCCCGTGAAAGGCCTAACAAGTTTAACACTGACCGATACCGCAAATCTATTGAAATCCAGAGTAAGTGGTCATGCATGGCGTGGCATAGGCATCGCCGTTGGTGGTGTCGTTTTGGCTACCCTTGGTGCCGCTATGTTAGAGAGCGGCAGTATTGGATTAAGCAGTCTCCTCAAAGCCCAGCAGTCCAATATTGGACTTTGGGTGCTGGACACGATGCCGTTCCTGTTTGGTTTCTGGGGGCAATGTTCTCAGTCTGTCATGGCATTCCAGGCTGGCGCGGTAATTATCGACCGTACCAATGACCTTAGGGCCCATGTTAATTCGATGGAACAAAAGGAGGGATACGATACCACCCATGACCTATTAACGGGTCTGCCGAATCGAGTGCTGTTTTTTGACCGGGTAGAACAGGCCGTCGCCGTAGCAAATCGTACCAACGAAAAATTTGCCGTCATGATCATGGACCTGGATAATTTTAAAGAGATTAACGATACCCTGGGCCACTACAGTGGTGATTTGCTGCTGAAACAAGTGGCGCTTCGATTGAAGAGCGTGATACGGGCTTGTGATACCGTTGCCCGTTTGGGTGGAGATGAGTTCGGCCTTTTATTGAGTAATGTTTCTGCCAGTGTTGACGCAGAGAATGTCGCGACGAAGCTCATGACCGAGCTGGAGCCGCAATTTGTAATTCAGGGATTGAGCTTGGACATTCGCGCCAGTATCGGCATATCTGTATTTCCAGAGAATGGCGCCAATGCCGAAAGTCTTATTCAACGCGCAGATATTGCAATGTATTCTGCAAAGCGGGCCAAGTGTGGTTACGTCAGATATACCCACGAGGTCAATCAGCACAGTACACGGCGTCTCACATTAATGAACGAATTACGCAAGGGCATCGACAACGGCGATTTGATATTACATTTCATGCCAAAGCTGGAAATCACGTCGGGCGCAGTCACAGAGGCAGAGGCGCTGGTGCGTTGGAAGCATGAAAGGCATGGCCGGATCATGCCGGATGAATTCATACCTCTGGCAGAACAGACAGGGTTGATTCGACCACTCACAGAGTGGGTGTTATATCGTGCGATGCAAGAGTGTGTCGCTTGGAGAGAGCAGGGCTTAACGGCTGGTGTTACCGTCAACATCTCGGCCCGAGCGATCACAGACCCGCAATTTTGCGAAAACTGCGCGACGATGCTGTCGATCCATGAGTTGGATCCGTCAGCAGTGGTGCTCGAAATCACCGAAAGCGCCATTATGGAGGATCCGTACCATGCCATGAAGGTATTGGTGCGCCTTGGCGAAATGGGGTTCCGGCTATCCATTGATGATTTTGGTACCGGCTACTCCTCGTTAACCTATCTAAAACGGCTGCCGGTGGATGAGATCAAAATCGATAAATCCTTTGTTATGGATATGATGGAGGACGAAAACGATGCGATGATCGTGCGCGCGACCATTGACCTTGCACACAACCTCTGTCTTAGCGTTGTGGCGGAGGGTGTCAAAGACCAGCAGACTTGGGAGTACCTGGAGCTGCTAGGCTGCGATATGGCGCAGGGCGAATACACGGGCATGCCCATGGAACCGTCCGAACTAGTCCGGCATTGCGTGCAGGCCAACAACCCCCGCTTACGTGCTAAGGCGTAATCGAAATACGCGCCTTGTGTCTTTCTGAAAACATTTCCAACCGCGTTAAACCTTAAACGAAATCAGCGTGGCCCGGCACTCGCCTGCCACGGGTATGGTAGTATCATTTTCTAGCTTTCCCCTATTGCTAGGGCTGTTGCCACTGAGAGTGGCCATGGGTGGAATTTCTTTGCGTCGTTTAATCTCAGTAGCCCCCATGATGGACCGGACAGATCGTCACTGCCGCTATCTGTTGCGTACAATCTCCAAACATGCGGTGCTCTACACAGAAATGGTAACCACTGGCGCGATACTGTATGGGGACCGGCAGCGGGCACTCGCCTTTAACCCCATCGAGCATCCGGTGGCGTTGCAGCTTGGTGGTAGTGACCCCCAACAGTTGGCCCAATGTGCCCGGATTGGTGAAGATTTCGGGTATGACGAAGTCAATCTTAATGTAGGGTGTCCTAGTAATCGCGTGCGGGCTGGAAAATTCGGTGCCTGCCTAATGGCTGAGCCGGAGCTGGTTGCGGGTTGCGTCGAAGCCATGAAAAAGGAGGTTGCTATCCCTGTTACCGTCAAGACGCGGATCGGGATCGATGACCAGGATTCTTTCGAAAACCTGAGAGCTTTCGTGGAGCAAGTCGCAGCGGCGGGTTGCGGCACGTTTATCATTCATGCGCGTAAGGCGGTTCTAGGCGGGCTTAGCCCAAAGCAAAACCGTGAAATCCCACCACTTCGTTATGAACTTGTGCATCGGCTCAAGGCCGAACTTCCGGGACTGGAAGTTATTTTAAATGGGGGAATCAGGAGCCTGGGTTGCGCGGCATCGCAACTTCAACATGTGGATGGGGTTATGTTGGGGCGTGAGGCTTACCATAACCCTTATGCGCTTGTGGAAGCGGATGCGTGGTTCTATGGTAGCCTTGAAGCTATGCCAAGCCGCGCGGAAGTGTTGCAATCGATGTTTCCTTATATGGAAGAGCAACTGACCCAAGGCGTAGGATTTTCGCACGTCACTCGGCATTTACTAGGGCTGTTTCAGGGTCAGCCGGGCGCCCGCAAGTGGCGTCGCCATTTAAGCCAACACATGTATCGATCGGGCGCTGGTTTAGAAACGCTGTTGGCGGCGGCCCGCTACGTCTTGCCCGTTGAAACACTTACTCATGTACTGGGCCATGGTGCCCGGCGGGTGCATCCTAGACTTTCTTGATCAGCAGATCAGAGGCGATCTATGCATGCGATGGTGGAGTTGCTGGAATCCACAAATTTCCCGGCGATCAAAAGGGCCCGTCTGGAGACCCTGCAAGTAAATCTGGGCTACAAGTGCAACCAGTCTTGCCTGCATTGTCATGTGAACGCGGGCCCAACGCGCACGGAAATGATGGACCATCAGATCGCGGTTCAGGTGGTCGAGTTCTTGCTGGCATCTGGAGTCGGGACCTTGGATATCACCGGCGGGGCGCCGGAATTGAATCCCGAATTTAGGTTCCTTGTGGTTAGTGCCCGGCAGTACGGCATACATGTCATTGATCGATGCAATCTAACCGTATTGGAAGAGCCCGGGCAGGCACAACTGGCAGAATTTTTAGTAGATAATAGGGTTGAGATTATTGCTTCACTTCCTTGTTATTTAAAGGAAAATGTAGACAGACAGCGGGGCGCCAATGTGTTCGACAAGAGCATTCGCTGCCTGCAGCGGCTCAATGCCTTGGGCTATGGCCGGGAAGGCAGCGGCCTGCTCCTTAATTTGGTATTTAATCCCCAGGGTCCGGTTCTGCCACCGTCCCAGGAATTGTTGGAAAAAGACTATAAAAAACACTTAGCCGCGGCGCCCTACGGAGTTGTTTTCAATCGGCTCTACACCTTAACCAATATGCCGATTCAGCGTTTTGGCAGCACGCTCGTTTCCAAGGGGCAGTTCAATACTTATATGGATCTTTTACGCGGCGCCCACAGCATCGAAAATCTTCCCCAAGTAATGTGCCGCAGTCTTGTCAGCGTCGATTGGCGCGGCTATTTGTACGACTGTGATTTTAACCAAATGCTGGATCTTCCTTTGCGAGCCGGCGGGCGTAGCCGGAGTCATATTTCCGAGTTGATGAAGAAGGATTTACAAGCTAACCCTATCGTAGTCGCCGATCACTGTTTTGGTTGCACTGCGGGCCAGGGCTCGAGCTGCGGCGGTTCCTTGTAACCGGAGCCGGCGTTGAAACGTATTTCAATTATTATCCCCGTCCTCAATGAAGAGGACTCTATTGAAACCACACTATTAGCACTGCAACCGATGCGGAGCAGGGGGCACGAGGTGATTGTGGTAGATGGTGGCAGTGATGACAAAACTGTATCTCTCGCCAGTAGCTTGGCTGATCGGGTACTCCAGGTACCGAAAAGCCGTGGCGGTCAGATGCGCAGTGGTGCAATGGAGTCCTGTAACGAAGTTCTTTGGTTTTTGCATGCCGATACCGTGACGGTGCCCAACGCAGACTATTTTATTCTGGAAGGGGTGACGGCCGGCGATTATGGTTGGGGACGGTTCGATGTGAGGCTCAGCGGGGTTCACCCGCTGCTGCGTGTTGTGGAGCGGTGTATGAATATCCGCTCTCGTCTGAGTTCCATCGCAACCGGAGACCAGGGAATCTTTGTTACCCGGCAATTCTATGACGCGGCAGAGGGTATCCCGGAGATACCCATCATGGAGGACATTGCCTTTAGCAGACGGCTGAAAAAACTTGGTAAGCCCCTTTGTTTGAAGGGTCCGTTGAACTCTTCCAGTCGGCGTTGGGAAAGGCAAGGTATGCTGAAAACAATCTTGCGCATGTGGCGTTTGCGCCTTGCTTACGCCTTTGGCGCGGACCCATGGAATTTGGTCCGCCGTTATGAAAAGGGGTGAATCCTGGAATTTCCCAACGCCAGGCTACTGATTTTTGCCAAAGCGCCGGATCCTGGTGCAGTCAAGAGCCGGTTAATTTCTTACTTGGGTGCCCAGGGTGCCGCTGACTTATATTTACAAATGGCGCGTCATTGTATCCAGCAGGCCAGCAGTGCCCGGCTCTGTCCCGTAGAGTTGTGGTGTAGTCCGTCCACTGACCACCCTTTTTTTCAGCAATGCGCACAGGAGTTTGCAGTATCCCTATTCGACCAGTGTGGGGGAGGGCTCGGAGATCGTATGGCGTATGGTTTGGCCGACGGGCTGCAGCGCGCAAAATCAGCGGTGATCATCGGTACGGATTGTCCTGCCATTACGGTTGACGATTTAGGTCAGTGCCTGCACTGGTTGCATCACGAGATCGATGTGGTTCTAGGTCCGACAGAGGATGCCGGGTATTACCTGCTGGGGGCGCGCAAGATGGTCGCGGAGTTATTTTCCGATATTCCTTGGGGAGGACCCCAAGTGCTGTCCATGACCAGGCAGCGCATAGAGAGTCTGGGAATGCAATGCCGCGAGCTTGCTACACGCTGGGACGTAGACCGGCCGGAAGATGTGAAACGTCTTAAAAGGTCGGGGTTGTTGGAACATAGGAACAGATTTGAAAACTGTCCCCATCGATAATTATCGGACGCAGACCTTGCGGACCTGGGACATGTCGGTAATTCCTTGCAGCACTTTCTCCATGCCATCCTGCTTTAGCGTCCGCATTCCCTCTTCCAGTGCTATGGCCACGATTTCCGCGACCCGCTTGTGTTCCAGGATGCAACGTTTGATCGTATCGCTTGCGATCAGGAGTTCGTGAATACCAAAACGGCCTTTGTAACCTATACCGTCGCATTTATCGCAGCCTACCGATTCGTATAAAGTGAAAGCACCGTTTTTGTCTGCAAAGTTGTCCCGCCAATGGTTCAAGATTATATCCGGTAAAGATTCCGCTGTGTCTTGATCCTTGTCCATGATCAAGTCCTGGCAATACTCTTGTAACAGTCTTTTCATCTCTTCGGCACTGGCCTTATGCCCTTTTTTGCAGTCCGGGCAAAGACGCCTGGCAAGACGTTGCGCAAGTATGCCATTTAGGGCGTCCGCAAAGCTGAATGGGTCCATGCCCATGTCCAGCAAACGAATGATACTTTCCGCGGCGCTGTTAGTATGTAATGTCGAAAACACCATATGACCGGTCAAAGAAGCCTCGATACCGGTCTTGGTGGTCTCCAGGTCGCGCATCTCGCCAACCATGATGATATCCGGATCCGCGCGCAGAAATGACCGCATGGCGGCAGCAAAATCAAGACCAATTTTTGGGAGTACCTGCACCTGGCGCAGCCCTTTCTGCCTGATTTCCACCGGGTCTTCCGCGGTCCAGATTTTACGGTCGGTGGTATTCAAGAAACGTAGAATGGAGTGCAGTGTGGTGGACTTACCGGAACCGGTAGGGCCGCATACAAAAAATAATCCATAGGGCTTGGAAACCGCCTTAACGACCTCTTCGTAATTATTTTTGCTTAGACCAAGATTGTCTATCAGTATCGGGTCACCGCTTGGCAGGATGCGCATTACCACATCTTCCTGACCACCTACAGTGGGCAAGGTGGCGACACGCAGCTCAATTCTTTGCTTACCGCGCCGCCTGAAATCAATCTTTCCGTCCTGCGGTTTACGTCTTTCAGCGATGTCCAAGCCGGACATGATTTTGACCCGGGCGACGACTTTATTGCGCATTACCGCTGGAATCTCCAGAAAATTGACGAGATTTCCGTCCTTGCGAATACGGACCACCGTTTTTCCATCATTCGCATAGGGCTCGATATGAATATCAGAGGCTTCCTGATTGTGGGCATCGATAATAATTTTATTGATCAGTTTCACGATGACGTTATCGGATACGGCAAACTCGTCATCATCCTGGACGCTCTCTTCGACTTCCAGCTCTGATTCATCAATGTCATCAAAGGAGAAGTCGTCTACCTCGTCCTTGGTGTACAACTTTGCGATGGTTTCTGTAATGGCGTCACCGGACGCCATGACCGGTTCGGCAAACAACTTGGTGTGAAACCGGACCGCATCCAACGGCTCCCAGTGCATGGGATTTTCAACCGCCACCACCAGCTTATTCTTGTGTAGATGAAGTGGCACGATTTGGTGTTGCCGGGCGAGGGCCGCGGGGACCAGGTCCGTGATGTCGCTGGGAATTTCGAAGTTTTTGAGATCGACAAATGGAATGCCCAGTTTCTTGGCCAGACATTGCTGGATATCGCCGCTGGTTACGAGCCCTTGCCGGATAAGGATCTGCCCCAGGGGCACCTTGCGATCGTTCTTTTGCTCTTCGAGGGCGGCATTCAATTGTTCCTCGTTGATAAATCCTTCGCCAATCAGGATTTCACCCAGCTTCATATGGGGGACCACTTTCTGGCGATCCAGGGCTCGTTCTAATTCTGCAATACTGACGATGGCCTTCTCACGAAGGTAAGCCCCAATGGGAAGATTTCTACGCTCTTCTTGTACCGTCAGGGCCTCGTCGATTTGTTTCTCGCTGACGACTTTTTGTTCTACCAATATCTCGCCGATGCGCTGTCCGATACGGCGTTTCTCGATGGCGTTGTGGGGAATAAAGGCGTAGGTATAGTGATTCTGGTCCGCTACCGGAAACAGATATAGGCCATTATGGTCAGTACGGATACCAAGGGTGTCACCAGACAACAGTTCGCCGTTCTTCAGCTCGACTTCATAGTCGATCTTATCCGCTGGTGGTGCTTCTACTTTCGCGCCAGGGATTTCAAGCACCTTGCGGCGAATCCATTTCCGCTGCTCGGTCAGATATAGCGTGTTCACCTGGGACAAGGGGATGACGGTAGGGGTGGTTTCGCCATTGGCCTCAATGGACACGGTCCCTTTACCCATGCGGAAGTCTTTCAGAACACCTTCCATGCGGGTGCCATTTTGCAGATTGACCACCACGTCTTCTCCCACATGCACGAAATTCCCCGGATGGGGTGCGCATAGAGGCGGTGGCGGTAGTGTAATGGCCGCGCTTTTCTTCATCAGGTTCCTTAGGCTTCCGGCCAACTGGTCATAGGTGTTACGTCCATTGTTCCCTTCGTTATCGGCCGGTCTTGACAGAAACTCAAAGCCCACAGATCCCGGTGACGTTGTCGATTGTGTACGATGGATTGCGCCGCAAATTGCAGCGCAAGCCTAAATCAACCACTTAGCGTGCAAGAACTGGGCCAGTAGATCGGCCGAAACCGGGAAAGAGGGGCGCAGAGGGCGCCCTAAGGGTGCTGCAGGTGTCAGAAAAACGTCACTAGCGTTGCCGTTGCATGGTCTGATGGGAGATGCCGGCCTTCAAAAACTCGGCTGTCTGGAGATGGAACCGATGACATACATGGAAGGTGGCTGGGCCTCGAGCCAGTCCTGCGGCGCCCTTTATTGGGTAGTGGGTCAGTTTCGATAACCGCAAAGAGAGGGGAGGAATACGCGGCGCGTCGTAGGCGGCGAGCGGAACAGGGATAGTGGATCGAGACGCCTCCGATTCGAGCGTAACCATGGACGGTGCAGTGAGATTAAGCGACGGGTATTCCTCCTCTCTCTCCAGCACTATGGTTAATCTGTCAAACTGACCCACTACCCGGAAATTGGCAAGTTATTTCTGGATGGGTACTACCTATGTGCAGTGGCAACGGGTATCGGTGGCTAAATCGAGCTGCCTTGTTGCGCCGCATTACCGGTATAGTCCGCCGGCTGCAGTGCTAACAGCCTTTGTTTCACTTGCTTTGGCAAATCAAGCGACTTGATAAATCGGTGTAAAGCCGCCTGATCCACCGATTGACCGCGGCTTAATTCTTTTAGTTTTTCGTAGGGCTTCTCGATGCCATAACGCCGCATAGCGGTTTGCACTGCTTCCGCGAGTACTTCCCAATTGGCATCCAGATCCTCGCTGGTACGCTTGGGATTTGCCTCTAGTTTCCCTATTCCTCTTATGCAGGAGTCATAGGCGATGATTCCATG
>JAZFSS010000214.1:0-6816 GCA_036446275.1 Gammaproteobacteria bacterium
GCGTAGTGCACACCGTTTTTGACCGCAATCTCTCTTGCCCTAGTGAGGGTAGCAGGGGGCGTGCGGGGCTTGTCCATCATCTTCCAGTCGGGATGAAAAGCCGTAAAATGCATCGGCACATCGGCACCTAGATGTTCTACCACCCATTGTGTCATTGCTTGCAGCTCTTGATCCGAATCGTTTTCGCCCGGTATTAACAGCGTGGTTATTTCGAACCACACTTTCGTTTTGTGCTTTAAATAGAGCAGCGTATCTAATACCGGCTGCAAGTGCCCTCCGGCGATCTTCCAGTAAAATCGCTCTGTGAAAGCCTTTAGGTCCACATTAGCCGCATCCATATGCGCGAAGAACTCTTCCCGTGGTGTTTCGTTAATATAACCTGCGGTAACGGCAACAGAGCGGATACCATGTTCCCGGCATGCCTGCGCCACATCAATGGCATATTCCATGAAAATTACCGGGTCGTTATAGGTATACGCCACGCTGCGGCAACCCAATTCCTTGGCCACCCGCGCAATCTTTTGCGGCGCTGCCTGATCTGCCAGGGTATCCATCTCCCGAGACTTGCTCATGTCCCAGTTTTGGCAAAACTTACAGGCAAGGTTACATCCGGCAGTGCCGAAAGATAACACGGAAGAACCGGGCAGAAAGTGGTTGAGAGGCTTCTTTTCTATGGGATCTACACAAAAGCCACTCGACCGCCCGTAAGTGGTCAAAACCACCTGCCCGTCTTGATTGGCGCGCACGAAGCACAAGCCCTGCTGTCCCTCACCAAGCTTGCAGTTACGGGGACACACATCACATTGGACACGCCCATCGTCCAAGACGTGCCAATATTTTGTCGTAACCACGGATTTGATCGATTCTGTGACCAACGGACACCACCTCCACTGCGCCATTAGACGGCAATTCTTTACTATTATAGGACTCCAGCTTGGAAACACATGGTTTTGTCTGGCACGGACTTGTAATTGGCTGGTAACGGCCCTACTTTAATAGGAGAACTATCGGGAGGGAAGCGATGATCGAGACGCGCCCGCCTGCCGTGGCCGGTGTGTTTTACCCCGCGCAGCGGCAGGAGCTGGAAAACATGGTACGGGGGTTTCTGGCCTGGGAGGAAGATCCAGGGGCAAAACCAAAGGCCTTGATAGTCCCCCATGCGGGTTACACCTATTCCGGGCCCATCGCCGCTAGCGCATATTCACGGTTGATAGGATCACGTAGCACTATAAAACGCGTGGTACTGCTTGGTCCGGCACATCGTTTAGGATTCTCCGGATTGGCGGCCAGCAGCGCTGACGCGTTTGTCACTCCTCTTGGAGAGGTGCCTGTGGATACTGACTCGGTCAGGAAGGCATTAAAACTACCACAGGTGCAGTATCTCGATGCAGCCCATGCACAGGAACACAGCCTGGAGGTACATCTCCCATTTTTGCAATTGATATTGGATGATTTCCAACTAGTACCGTTTGTGGTGGGCGACGCCAAACCCGATGAAGTGGATCAAGTCTTGGAAATTCTTTGGGGTGGACCGGAAACCCTGATTGTCATCAGCTCAGACCTGAGCCACTACCACGATTATCAAACCGCACGCAGCCTGGACAGCGCGACATCCGCGGCCATCGAATCCTTGCGCCCGGAGGATATTTTGTACGAGCATGCTTGCGGCAGGAATCCGGTCAACGGGCTGCTTGTGGCGGCCCGAAAGCATGGGCTACAGGCAACAGCCGTTGATGTGCGCAACTCTGGTGACACGGCAGGCGCCAAAGACCGCGTGGTTGGTTACGGCGCCTACGTATTTCAATAGGAAGTGGCATTGGAACACAAACCTTGCCCCACCATTATACCGGAACACCGACTGATACTTCTGGATATCGCGGACCAGTCTTTGCGCTACAGACTAAAGCATGCCCACGCCCTTCTAGTCCAACCCCAAGAGTACCCGCTGCCATTACAGGAGTTACGAGCAAGCTTCGTTACCTTACACGAACAAAACCAGTTGCGCGGCTGCATCGGCAGCTTGGAGCCCCGCTGGCCACTGGTAAAAGATGTAGCCCAAAATGCCTGTGCCGCGGGGTTTAGCGATCCCCGCTTTCCGCCGCTGCAAGCCCAGGAACTTAGGCAGCTTGAACTTCACATATCCGTCCTGAGCGTCCCCGAACCCATACCGGTGACTTCAGAGCAGTCTTTGCTGGATCAGCTCCGTCCTAACATCGATGGCCTGATTCTAAAAAAGGGAGCCAAGCGAGGTACCTTTTTACCTTCGGTTTGGGAGTCTCTACCGGATCCTGAAGCTTTTCTTCGAAAACTGAAGCTAAAGGCGGGACTGCCGCAAGATTACTGGTCCCCTTTACTGGAGGTATTTCGCTATACCACGGAATCCTTTTCCCGATCCTCGGTTAGCTAAAGCCCGCAACCCCGAAATTACGTGCTGATTTTGTTTGAACCGCCAAGAACGCCAAGGAAAGGTATTTGGCGGCCTACGGCCGTAAGAATTAAACCCGAAGAGTTGGTAGGTCGGGTTTACCCTGCGGGTGCGAGCACCCGCGGGCACACGAGCATAGCGTAACCCGACAATTTTCTGTGTTGGGTTACGATCTACGATCTAACCCAACCTACGTAACTTCCAGTCCCGGCCCGGAGCTTGAGCACGCATATCCAATTAAGGGTTTGTTTTCGCGGCCAGAGGCCGCGCAATGATTCTTTCTTGGCGCTCTTGGCGCCAAAAGTAGGCGCTTTAGGCGTCCTTGGCGGTTCATACATGAATTTTCTTGGCGCTCTTGGCGGTTCAAGCTCTTAGATCTTGGCGGTTAATAATTTACGTTAGTCGTCTTTGGTCCATTCGCCCATTCGAGACCGCAAGCGAATCAGTGCCTGGCCATGGATCTGACAGACACGGGACTCACTGACCCCTAGCACTTCACCGATCTCCCGCAAGTTCAGTTCCTCGTCGTAATAGAGAGTCATTACTAGCCTTTCCCTCTCGGGCAAACCGGCGATGGCTTCCGCGAGAGAGGCTTGGAAATCGCTTTTCTGCAGATTCTCCAGGGGTTCGTTGGTTCGAGTCAGGAAACCATGCTTGGCGGACTCGTCACTTATAGAACATGGATCTTCAAAACTAAATACCCGGGACCCGCTTGCATCTTGCAAGATGCGATGGTACTCCTTCAAGCTTATTCCTAATACCTCTGCCACTTCGCTATCTCTTGCATCGCGGCCTTTCTTGTTCTCGATGATCCGTACTGCTTCAGCCACCTGACGGGCCTTGCGGTGAACGGAACGCGGCGTCCAGTCGGTACGCCGGATCTCGTCAAGCATGGCGCCGCGAATGCGGATTCCCGCATAGGTCTCGAAACTAGCGCCTTGCGTCGCATCGTAGTTCCGGGCCGCTTCCAATAAGCCGATCATACCGGCCTGAATTAGATCATCTGCCTGCACACTCGGTGGTAAACGACTCATTAAGTGGTACGCAATACGCTTTACCAAGGGCGCGTGTTCCATGACCAATTCGTCGTGTTCCGCAAGCGCAGATTCCGTATACATCGCCGCACCATTCATTGAATCACCATTAATTTGTCGCCGCCGGCATGGACCAATTGCTCTACGAAAAACTCCAGATGCCCAGCAGCCCCTGAGGGTTTTGGCCAGTTATTTATAACCTTGGCTAGGGTCTTGAACGCCAATGCAGATCTGCTACGGGGAAACGCATCAAATACTGCTCGCTGTTTTTTTACAGCCTTACGTACATATTCGTCACTAGGCACACTGCCTATATAATCCAACGATACATTCAGATACCGATCGGTTACCCGGCAAATCTTTTGAAATAATTCCAGCCCCTCTTGGGTGCTGTTAACCATATTGCTAAGAATGCGGAACCGCTGCAGATCGTGGTCACGGTTCAGCAACTTAATGAGGCCGTAGGCATCGGTAATAGACGCCGGCTCATCGCAAACAACGACGATTACCTCCTGAGATGCGCAGCAAAAAGTCACCACGCTGTCGGTGATCCCGGCTGCCGTATCGACCACCAGCACATCCAGATGATGACTAAGCTCACTAAAGGCATGTACGAGCCCCGCATGCTCGGCGATTGTTAGTTCTGTCATATGCTGAAGACCAGACGCGGCAGGAACAATTTGCAATCCGCCTGGACCTGACAAAATAACGTCCTCCAGGGTGCATTCCCCCTGCAATACATGAGAAAGGTTATAGGTGGATTGCAAGCCAAGCATTACATCGACATTCGCCAGCCCCAAGTCCGCATCCAGGAGTATCACGCGCTGACCACATGCAACTAACGCGGCAGCAAGATTGACCGAAACACTTGTCTTACCAACACCGCCTTTACCACTGGTAACGGCGATAACCCGTATAGGCTGGTTCAGAGGACGTACAGAAGGTTTAATTTGAGCGCGCATGTCAGCCGTAGGCGCCCCGTTGATTTGTCTCGACGCCGGTAATGCAGGCAGGCCGTACTTGGTGCAGCCGTTGCTGCGCCGGCGACTTGCCTTTTGCGCGCCGGACTAGATTTAATGTTGTTGTCATACTTTGTTCCTTTACCTGTAATGCGATTCCCTTTGACGCAGAGTGGCAGGAGTTCGGCAGTTGGCGAGATTCCCCATCGAACCTGTTCTCACCTTCCTGGAGTCCTACTACCCCCGGTTCGCTAACTACGTTGCAATTTCTGTTCCAATGTCTTCCAAACATGAGTCCAATCTGTAGGTTGTTGATCTGGCAGAACCTCTGCCGGTATTCCCTCAAGGGGTTCGCATGCCTGGACGCCAGGATATTGACTATTTAGGACCTGCAAAAGGGCCTTTCCCTGTCACTCGCCGCACCTGGAAAAGGCTAGCCAGACCTGAAATTTGCATGCTTATTTCAGCTTTTGGATCCATTCCGTGGGCCGAATTACGTTAGTGAGGCGGATGCCGAATTTTTCGTTCACGACCACCACTTCGCCATGGGCAACCAGCACGCCATTCACTTTTACGTCCATGGGCTCGCCGGCAAGTCGATCGAGCTCAACCACTGAGCCTCGCCCCAGCTGCAGCAGGTTACGGATACTAAGACGAGTAGCGCCGACTTCCATAGTCATGGAAACCGGAATATCAAGCACCAGATCCAGATCTACGTCCTGTTTGTAGTCGCTATTCGTATCCGGCTCCAAGTTCGGGAATTCGGCCCGCGACTCTGGGTGATGGCCCCCGGCATGGTCACCAGAGTCAAATCGTTCTGTCCCCGGCACGATGCCTTCAGGCTCGTCACTTACATCCGGATTTGGCGCGGGCTGATTGGGTTTATGCATGGATTTCTCCTATTTAATCCCCCCGCCTTCGGCGAGCTGTAGCGCGCAAGGGCCGTCGATTTTGACGGCATAGCGACCTCGATGGACTCCAACCTCACCCCAAAACAGGGGCATGCGCTCGGCACACAACAACACCTGCGCCGGTATCTCGACGGGAATTACGTCACCAACCTGTAGCGCCGCCAGTTGCCGCAAGCTAATCGCAGTCTCGACCAGGGAACTGGATATTTGTACATCAGCATCCCGAATTCGTTCGCCCATGGCACTTTGCCAACCGTAGTCATCATTTCCCCGTCCGCCGGCAATACTTCCGCCCAACCTGTCAAGTACTGGTTCCAACATTGCATAGGGCATGGCGATTCGTAGATCACCGCTACCGCCACGAAAAGACACAGTGAACCCGGCGACAACCATGGCTTCCGCGGAATCAAAAACATTATCAAAATCCGGTCCCGGTTCGGCACCAACCCATTCCGGCTCCAGGGCTAACACCAGCGACCATGCGTGTTGCAGACTGTGAAATGCCTGGCCCAGCATCTGTTGTATGACCTTTTGCTCCATTGGCGTGAACTCTCTGGCCTCAATACTGGGCGGACACCGGCCATCCCCACCAAACAAACATTCCACAGTGCGAAATACGAGCATCGGATCCAGTGCAAATAGTGCCGTGCCGGGCAGCGGCTTCATTGACACCAGATTGAGGCTGGTAGGCACATACAGATCCTGTACAAACTCCGCAAATTTCAATATCTGAACACCGCTCGCCGAAATTTCCACGGCGCTGCAAAACGCCTCGGACATAGCAACGTGCAGACCTCGGGCAAAACGCTCGTTGATAACATCAAGGGCCGGCATTCTTGCCGGCACAACCCGATCCTGGCTGGAAAAGTCGTATAGGACGACCTCTCCTGCCGAGGGCAGGCTTCCCATCTCCGACTCAAGCTCACCCAGACCTACGCCATTCAGAAGCGCATCGATCTCATCCTGTGATAACAAATCGTTCGACGACATAATTGCGATTGTGTCTCAAAACGGAAATTTACGTAGTTAACGCCGGCCCCCTTGGTCGGCACCATACGGGGCAAGGCACATAAAATGAGCAGGCACCGTTTCACCCTGAAAAAACCGTTGCAAATCCCGTGCCATATGGATAGAAAATACGGAAGGAAGGAAAATCTGTGCTAGAAAGACCGCTTAAAGGTCGCATTTGGCGGGATAAATCCCGCCCTACAGCAAATTCGTGGTTTGTAGGGCCGAATTTACTTGTGTTCAGCGCTTTTACGGGTATTCGGCCAGGATCCTGGCCGGGAAAGGGAGAACCGGATCGGGCACTTTAATGGATGCCAGTGTCGCTTAACCAGTGCTTGAAGCCCCGCTCTGATAACGGATGGCTGATGTGATAACCCTGCCCCTGGTCACAACCAAACTCAGTCAGCATCGACCAGGCCGCCTCATTCTCAACACCCTCTGCCACCACTTTACAGCCGAGATTATGTCCCAACTCAATG
>JAZFSS010000215.1:0-2767 GCA_036446275.1 Gammaproteobacteria bacterium
ATGGCGGCGGGATTGACGGCCCCCACCAGGGCATCCTGGGGATTGGCGATGGCGGTCCCGCCCATGGCCCGGGAATTGGGTCCGAATCCAATCAGAAACATGCCGTTGGTGGCGGAAACCGTTGCCGGTAACGCCGAACCGATGATCAGGGCCAACGCCAGCATGGCTCGGGCGGAAAACTTCATGGCACACTCCTCCTCGTCAGAAAGCCGTATGAATACTCGTAACCCGTTGCAAAGACCACTCTTGCCGGGCAACGCCATTCACATAGTCACCGGTTTCCAACATCACGCCGTTTGTGACTATTTGTATTTTACCCGTTTTTGGCGCGACTTCCACTCAGGGCCGGCGCGAAACCGCCGGATCCGCAGCCCGTCACAGGTCCCGGTTCCGTCCAGCCGCAGATCCCCCCTGCCGGGCAGCTACCTTTCAACGCGAACGTCATTAAGGATATTGAAATCACTTTCCGCCGTTCTTGGGGCGGCCGATCTGTTGCGTCTCCTGCAGCACATGCCCGGTGCCAAAACACCAGTCTGGCGCCCCGGACTGGTGGGGCCGCGCTATTTGCGCCTTAGTGTACCCTAATCACCGGTACAGGCAAGTTGCTGCGCATAACGCCTTATAGCCTGCAGCCTCGATCTTTTCGTTGCGCGTACAAATCTGCCGGGGCCCTTTTGGAGGCCAAATACAAAAATGGGGCAAACTGCCCCCCGTAATCCTGCCGGCAGCGGGCCTGGCTCGGATGCGGCATTCCCATAAATATTAAGGAACCTCTGATGTGTCGTCATTGCGAGGAATGAAGTGCCCTAAAGGATACCCTTCGGTAACGAAGCAATCTCTAAGTGGCTGATTCTAAACGATGAGATTGCCGCGCTACGCTCGCGCCCTGAAGGATGGCTGAGCCATCCTGAGGAAGTCCTCTTGGGGTGCAATGACATATAATTACTAATTCACTACTGTCCCGTTAAAGTTGCGTGGGTGAGCTGTAACATCGTGTAGTCAAAGGGAAAATAGCCAATTTATGGGTGTCATCGACTTGAATCGCCACTCCGCATACCGGACTGTTCTGCCTCGGGGTTCAACAGGGGCAGGTCATGTATGCAGGCAAGCTTATTTTCTCGCAGGTCATGGCTCACCTGCCTATGCACACATTTCGCCGATGTGTCTCTCGGTATCAAGGCGACCACTATGTAAAACGGTTCAGTTGTTTCGATCAGTATCTGGTCATGGCGTTTGCCCAATTCACACATCGAGAAAGCCTTCGCGATATCGAGGCCTGTCTCCGGGCTCATCAAAGCAAGCTGTACCATATGGGTATTCGTTCTCTGAACGTGGCACGCAATACTTTATCCAAGACCAACGAACATCGCGACTGGCGCATCTATGCCGACTTCGCCCACTCTTTGATCCGCATTGCCCGCCCACTGTATGCCGACGAGGATCTGGGACTCGACCTCGACAATACCGTTTACGCGCTCGACGCCTCGACGATCGATCTCTGTCTTTCCGTATTTCCCTGGGCGTTGTTCCGATCCACAAAATCCGCAGTCAAACTCCATACCCTGCTGGATCTACGGGGCAATATCCCAACCTTTATACATATCTCCGACGGCAAACTGCACGATGTCAATGTACTCGACATTCTTCTACCCGAAGCCGGTGCCTTTTACATCATGGATCGGGGCTATGTAGACTTCGAGCGGCTCTTCACTCTGCATATCGCAGGTGCCTTCTTCGTTATCCGCGCCAAATCCAATACTCAGTTCCAGCGACGTTATTCAAATTCGGTGGACAAATCAGTCGGCGTGAAGTGCGATCAGACCATGATACTGACTGGCGTTACAACCGCCAAGGACTATCCGCAACCGATACGCCGCATCAAGTATCACGACGAGACGACCGGCAAGACATTCAACTTTCTGACCAACAACTTCGCCATACCGGCCCAAACGGTTGCCGATTTATATCGTTACCGCTGGCAGGTGGAACTTTTCTTCAAATGGATCAAACAGCACTTGCGCATCAAGTCTTTCTTCGGCACCTCCGAGAACGCCGTGAAGAGTCAGATCTGGATCGCAATATCCGTCTACGTGCTCGTGGCCATCATCAAAAAGCGTCTGGATATAAAGACCGAACTCTACACAATTCTGCAGGTTTTGAGCCTCACACTTTTTGAGAAAGCTCCTTTGGAACAGGTGCTTGCAAATTACGATTACGAAACCGGAGAGCACGATATGGATAACCAACTGAATTTGTTCAGTGATTTAACGGGACAGTAGTGATATTATCTATAATATAGTGCAAAATCTCTCCAATACAAACCTTACGGCATTATTTTTCATAGCCCTGACGTCCCTCCCGTTGCTGGGGGCAGGTCAGGTAATTGGAAGTGTAGATAAACGTAAGCTCTAAGAGGTGGTCCCGGTTATTTGAACAGTTAACCCTCGTTCTATAAGTGGATTCCCTGCCGGTTCAAGCCGCCTTCATTTGCGGCAGTTCATTAAAGTAAACACGGTCTGGCGGCATACGGTCAAGCCGTGAATGTGGTCGCCGGGTGTACGAAGTTCTTTGAGAAATTCAGACGGTTTTGCCTTAAGTGCTTGAAAAAATAGAGATGACAAAAGGGCAACGCAGGAATATTAATTCATTGACCTGCACGGGCGACGACCCACACCTCCACACGTTTAGCGCCGGCCCGAATTAAACAGCGCGCTAGTTCATTTGCTGTGTTACCAGTAGTCAAGACGTCATCTACAATAGCTACATG
>JAZFSS010000216.1:0-6681 GCA_036446275.1 Gammaproteobacteria bacterium
CCCATCTCGGCAATCTCCTGACCACCAGTCAATTGGTCACCTTCCTTGACCAATACTCTGCGATTATGGGCGTACGCGCTTAAAAAGTTGTTACTATGCTTGATGATAATAAGCTGACCATAACCAACAAGCCCACTGCCACTGTACACTACTCTACCATCTGCTGCAGCGCGCACCGGTTGACCAGTCCGCCCCCCAATATCAATGCCTTGCATGCCTTCCATTTTGCCATCTTTTTGTTTCATTAGCGGTCCGTCGGTGGGCCATTCCCAGCGTGTCGATTTCGTGGATTGTGGCTGACTTTCCTCGTGGACTTCAAGAGACTTTGAAAGAACAGAGCTTGGAAGTTCAACCTGTTTTGGTTTCGACGGCGATACCGGTGTCGCCAACTCTTCCGGGTAGGGCCGTACCCGCAGCCGTTCTCCCGCGTGAATCGTATAAGGCGGGGCTAAGTGGTTCCATTTCGCAATCTGTCGAGGATCCTGCCCATGCTGCCAGGCAATGGAATACAGCGTGTCTCCCCGCATAACTTCATAGTTATTAGCGTCCGGGTTACCGGCATTTAGAGGAATAGCAATGGCCGCAGGTGGCGGTAGCGGTGGTGCTGTGGCCGCAGTCCGGTCGCCTACCGGGGCCTTAACGGTTTGACGCCCACATGCGCAAAGCAATAAGAACACGGCAACCAGCAGCCAACCATATCGCCGCGGTAACATTAGTTTCGCAGCACCAGGTAACCCACAACGCCTGCAGCTACCAGCGCCCATCCCAACATTTCGACATATCTGCCCAACAGGTTCTCCAAACGCTCGCCACCCCACGCCATCAATCCTGCCACCAGAAAGAACCGTAACCCCCGGCCTATGGCGGATGCAACTATGAACGGCAGTAAGAGCATGGATAAGCTGCCGGCAGCTATAGTAAACACCTTGTAAGGAATGGGCGAAAACCCTGCGACAAAAACGGCCCAGAAACCCCACTCGTGAAACCATACCCGGGCCCGCACATAGCCCTGCCAATAACCTGCATCGCGAATCCAAGGCTCCAGCGTTTCAAACGCCAGCGAGCCGAGCGCGTAGCCCAACAATCCACCCAACACCGATGCCACCGTAGTAAGCGCCGCCAGGCGCCACCACCCTGAGGGTCTTGCCAAGGTCATGGGCGCCAGCATGACATCCGGCGGAATAGGGAAAAAAGATGATTCGGCAAAACTCAGACCGGCCAGGTACCAGGGCGCTTTAGGATGCCGGGACCATGTCATGACCCGTTTATATAAACCTTCAAATAAACGCATCAGCCTGCCCCGCTTCGTAAGGGTACAAAACTCACGGGGTCTTTGTCCTCATAGCGGTATTTGTCGGCCTCCCGTGTAACCACGGTGAGCCGTTGGTGGCCGGCCGGACCAATGGGAATGACCAGGCGCCCCCCATCGCTTAGTTGTTCCAGCAAGGGTGATGGAATCTCCTCGGGCGCCGCGGTTACCAGGATACCTTTGAACGGACCCTTTCCCGGCCAACCCCAGCTACCATCGCTATGCTTGACCCGAATGTTGCGTAACTGCAAGGCGCGGAAACGTTTGCGCGCCTGTCTGATTAACGCCTCAATGCGTTCAACGGTAAACACCTTGGGCACCAACTGAGCAAGTACCGCGGTCTGATATCCGGAACCGGTGCCAACTTCTAAAACCGTTTCGGGGATCTCGTCCTCCAACAACAATTCCGTCATGCGCGCCACCACGAATGGCTGTGAAATGGTTTGCTGGTATCCGATGGGCAGCGCGGTGTCTTCGTAGGCCCGCGTAGCCAGGGCCTCGTCCACAAATAAATGGCGGGGAGTAGCCCGAATCACCTCCAGTACAGACGAATTTTGAATGCCTTCTTCGCGCAAGCGCTGCACCAGTCTTTCCCGCGTACGCTGAGAAGTCATACCAATCCCATGCACAGATAAGGCCATGTTAGCTCCGCAACAAGTTTTGATTCGTACCGTTGGTAATAATGATGCAGCCCTTTGACAAGATCAACATTCTATGCCGCCACTTACTGCCATTCGCCTTCCAGCCAACCCGATACGATGTCCAACGCATCATACCGGGTCAGGTCCACATGGATCGGTGATACGGAGATATATCCTGACCGCACTGCATTGAAATCAGTTCCAGCACCAGCATCTTGCTCGGCGCCGGCGGGCCCGACCCAGTAAATAGGACGGCCGCGGGGGTCTTCCATCCGGATCACCGGTTCTGATTTGTGACGGTGGCCAAGCCGCGTAGCTTGAAACCCAGCCAGTTCTTCCCATGGCCTGTCCGGTACATTTACATTCAGAATCGTATTCGATGGTACGGGCTTCTGCTGCATGCGAGCGATCAATTCGACTACCGCACGGGCCGCAGTGTCGTAGTGAGTAGGCCGATCCGACACCAATGACACGGCAATCGCCGGAAATCCCAAGAACCTCCCTTCCATCGCTGCAGCTACAGTACCCGAATAGAGTACGTCATCTCCTAAGTTGCCACCGGCATTAATGCCCGAAACCACCATATCCGGTTCCTGTTCCAGCAAACCGGTGATGGCCAGGTGCACGCAATCCGTCGGGGTTCCATCCACGCAAATGATGTTTTCCCGCCGTTGAGTGACGCGTATGGGGCCATCCAAGGTCAAGGAGTTGCTGGCACCGCTGCGATCCCGGTCCGGCGCCACTACGGTAACTTTACCTACTCCTGACAGGGTTTTGACAAGACAGCGAATGCCCGTTGACTGGCACCCGTCGTCATTACTAACTAGGATATTCATGGGACCACTAACGCCCAAAGCTTGTTATTCGGTAAACACTATACTAGGAGACTGTCGGACTTAACACTGTTTGGCTGCAAATTTGTACGGCGGAATAAATTCCGCCCTACAACACCGTTCTTTGTAGGGTCGACAAATTCGGCCTGCTACAAACTGAGCCACTACCGGTTCCCCGGCCTCTTCTCAGGACCAACGGATTACGGCACAATGAGTCCTAACATTGGAGTATAAAGTGCCCCGAAAAAAACCCTCCAAAGCCGACAGCGACTTATTCCGCAATACGGTCGGCGATGTAATCCCCATGGCTGACGACCGGGTGCCGCCAACCCACCGACGCAGGAAGCCTGTTCCCCGCAGTCGCCAACAGGACGACGCCCAGGTTATGAGGGAACTGCTTTCCGACCTGCATGATCCGGCCGAATTGGAAACGGGGGACGAGCTCTTGTACTTGCGTCCCGGATTGCAGCACGGCGTGTTTAGAAAATTGCGCCGTGGGCAATTTTCCGTGGGAGCAGAATTAGATTTACACGGCATGACCGTACCTGTTGCGCGTCAGGCCTTGCACAATTTCCTGCACAGGTGCGCCGGCACCGGCATACGTTGCGTGCGAATCATACACGGCAAAGGGTATGGCTCCCAGCAACGCCAGCCCATATTAAAAAACAAGGTAAACCACTGGCTGCGCCAGTGGGATTCGGTGCTGGCTTTTTGTTCAACACCGCCAAGGGATGGCGGTACCGGAGCCATGTACGTGTTGTTGAAGGGCGCGCGTTAGCAGCATAAATGGGGTCAGAGCACAGTAGGACCGGCGCCCCGCCGGGAATTAGGACCGGTGCCCCGCCGGTCCTACGAAGTTCAGCAACACCACCGCGAAGGCAGCGATCCCCTCACTACGACCGGTAAACCCCATGCCTTCGGTGGTGGTCGCCTTGATATTCACGGTATCCGCTGCAACCTCAAGATCCCCAGCGATGTTGCTGTTCATAGCCTCAATGTAGGGGGCCAAACGAGGTGTTTGTGCAATGACTGTTACATCTACATTACCCACGGCCAATCCCGCATATTGAATTTGCTCCAAGGTACGCCGCAACAGAATGCGGCTATCGATCCCTTTGAGGGCTGCATCAGAGTCGGGAAAATGTTTGCCAATATCCCCCATTCCCGCCGCGCCAAACAGGGCATCACATAGAGCATGCAGCACGACGTCACCATCTGAATGCGCCGCAAGACCCTTATCATGCGGAATTTCTACGCCACCAAGCACCAGTCTGCCACCCTCCTGGAAGGCATGGGCATCGAAGCCATGGCCGATTTTCATATACGTTGCTGTTGGCGGAGAAAGAATTCCGCTAACGGAAGATCCTCGGGGCGTGTGATCTTGATGTTGTCGGGATGCCCGGCTACCAGTTGTGGTCGCGACCCCAGCAATTCCATGGCCGATGCCTCGTCAGTAATCGCAAGGTCTGATTTCCGGGCATAGCGGATCGCTTGAATCAGCGTGCCCAACTGAAACATTTGCGGTGTCAGGGCATGCCACAGAAAACGGCGATCCACAGTGGAATCAATCCGGCAATTCACATCGCCCCGTTTCATGGTGTCATGACTTGGCCTTGCCAGGATGCCTCCGGCCGGATCGTTCTTAACGGTGTCCAGCAAACGATCCAGGTCTTCATGACGCACGCAAGGACGTACCGCGTCATGGATCAACACGTAGTCTTCCTTATCCGCTTCTGACGATAGCAACTCTAAGGCATTCATTACCGAGTCGCTCCGTTCCTTACCGCCATCGGCGCGCAATATCGGCTTGGAGTAGTTCAATTGCAACTTATCCCACCACCCATCATTCTTTGCCAGCGCGACCACGGCACCGTGAACCTGAGGATGATCCAACAGGCAGTCCAGGGTGTGCTGAATGACAGTCTTACCTCCCAAGGGAAGATACTGTTTAGGGATCTCGCTACCCATGCGACGACCGGCACCCGCCGCGGGAATAATTGTCCAGTAATTCATTGTGTACTCAATCTCCTTAAAAACGTCCCCTATTAGTCCTCGATCACCTGGTAAAAGATTTCATCCTCCTTAATCATACCCAGGTCATTTCGAGCGTGCTCCTCAATCGCATCCATGCCTTGCTTCAAATCCGTGACTTCCGCATCCAAGGCCATGTTTCGCTCCATTAGGCGCTTGTTTTCCTTGCGCTGTGCCTCTACCTGTTGTTGCAGGCGCCATACCTCCGACAAGCTGCCCTCACCTACCCACAACCGGTATTGTAATATCAGCAATATCGCTACTAGCAGCGCAATGAGCCATCGCATGGAGGTTTCTTCAACTCTCCCCTAAGCACGCGAAAGCATTACGTCCTATGTAACTTGCCCGGTCGCCAAGCTCTGCTTCGATGCCCATCAACCGATTGTACTTCGCCACCCGATCAGAGCGTGATAAAGAACCTGTTTTTATCTGGCTTGCGGCACTTGCCACCGCCAGGTCCGCAATGGTCACGTCCTCGGTTTCACCGGAACGGTGGGAAACCACCGAGGCGTATCCAGCTTCTTGGGCCAAGTCTATGGCGGCAATGGTTTCGGAAAGAGTTCCGATCTGATTAAGCTTGATCAGAATCGCGTTAGCGATGCCCTGCTCGATGCCTCGCTGCAATAGGGAAGTATTGGTGACAAACAGATCATCCCCCACCAGCTGGACACGATCCCCCAAGTGTCCCGTGTGATACTTCCAGCCATCCCAATCATCTTCCGCCATGCCGTCCTCAATGGAAATAATAGGATATTGATCCACCCATTTAGCCAGGTAGTTGGAAAACTCCTCGGCACTAAATGTCCTGTGCTCCGATTTCAGCCGATAGGCACCGTCAACATAGAACTCCGAACTGGCCGCATCCAACGCCAGATAGATATCTTTTCCGGCCTTGAAACCAGCCTTGTGTATGGCCTCCAATATAACTTCAATAGCAGACTCGTTGGAAGGCAGGTTAGGCGCAAAGCCCCCTTCATCCCCTACCGCCGTGTTGAGTCCCATTTTCGATAGGACCGCCTTCAGTGCATGAAATACTTCCGCGCCATAGCGCACGGCCTCCTGAAAACTTGGAGCCCCCACCGGCACAATCATGAATTCTTGCAGATCCACATTATTGTCTGCGTGGACGCCGCCGTTGATGATATTCATCATGGGTACCGGCAGTTGATACTGCTCTTTAGGGTTTAAATGCCGGTACAGTGGCACGCCGGCATGGTTGGCCAGCGCGTGCGCCACTGCTAGAGACACGCCAAGAATCGCATTCGCCCCCAAGCGCCCTTTGTTGGACGTTCCATCCAGCTCAATCAGCAGACGGTCCAGTCGTTGTTGGTCACTACAATCCTGTCCTACCAGGGCTTCGGCAATGTCCTGGTTGATATGCTGCACCGCCTTTTGAACCCCTTTACCCTGATACCTGCGGGCATCGCCATCCCGCAGTTCAATGGCCTCTCGCGCCCCGGTAGACGCCCCGGACGGCACCGCTGCCCGCCCCTTTTGGCCCGACTCCAACACCACTTCCGCCTCGATGGTTGGGTTGCCCCGGGAATCAAGAATCTCCCGGCCGGAGATACTCTTGATGCGTACTTCATCATTTATCATCGGGTTATAGAATAATCTTCATGCTTTCTATAGGTAATTGCCGCATCAGAATTAGGAATTAAAAATTAGGAATTAGGAACTCCTAATGCCTAATTCCGCAAACGGCTTGGCTTTTACCAAGGCATCCAGTTCCTTCAGGGTTTCCAACAACTCCTTCATGCGAGACAGTGGCCAGGCGTTGGGGCCGTCACTCAAGGCTTGGTCCGGATCGGGATGGGTTTCCATAAATACCCCCGCCACTCCGACAGCCACTGCCGCGCGAGTTAAT
>JAZFSS010000217.1:0-4998 GCA_036446275.1 Gammaproteobacteria bacterium
GGGCAAGCCGCGGGTCATCGGTCCATAGCGACAGAACCATTGAGGTGCCATAACTCATTATTGCGGTCCCGTTAAGATAACCGTGGTACTCAATAAGTCTCTGATTCTGTGGATCTCCAGCCTGATTGAAGACATTTAAGGCATGAAATTGTGTAACTCGATAATCGGAGCTATCCCTTCTCCCTTAGGGAGAAGGCCAGGATGAGGGGATAAATGAAACAATGAATTAACAGCTATCATGATCCCCTCACCCCGACCCTCTCCCGATGGGAGAGGGAGTTAACGGAACAGTAGTGATAATTCATACGATGCTATAGTTGCTCTGATAAATAGATAGCTAGGGAAAAGTGTAGGGAATTTCCGTGGTATCCGGGGGCAGTCTCCACTCATCTGGATCTTCGTAGTTATATGCCCGATCGAAATAGTTAATAAAGTTACTGGTAGTGCCGGCAATATTTTGGATTCCGTGCCAGATGTCGGGCGGTATGGTGACCAGCGCAGGTCTTGCGGGGCTTAACAAAAATTCGTTTATCATTCCCTTGGTTGAGGAGCGATCACGATTATCGAAGAGGACTAACCGCATTGCGCCCTCTGTCACCATAATATTATCGGTCTGCAGTTTATGGTAATGCCATGCACTGAGTGCGCCGGGCCGGAAGGAAACGTGTATTATATGATTGACGGAAAAATCAGGCGTTGCCCATTCCGGGCGAAAAAGCTCTACCATGACCCCGTTTTTTGTCACCACGTTGTTGATTTCTTTAACAGCCACGCCTTCAATCAAGGTGCGTAAAAGTTCACCGTCGCTGGTAACGGACTGTTGGTCCTTTTTCATGCTGTCAGACATAGGGCGGGTGTTTAATTGTTGGAGTGTCACAAATTGTCATGGCCTTTAACTTCATAATTGCAACAACTTACGTGATAGTTGTCAAGCTCACCGTGACAAGGTTGTGACTCCGCCAACGAAGGTTTGAATCCTTGTCCCCCAGCCAATTTTTATAAGGTTTTTCTAGGGAAGCTATTTTCATGCCTGTGGGACATTTGCGGGATAGGAAATCTCTCAAAATTCCTAATCTTTGCGAAATGACCCGAGACCGGAAGGTTGCCATTCACGCCGATTTAAATTGAAAGCTTTATGGAATATCTGGGTTCATCCCGACGTATCGTTAGTGGTGCCAACGATCGTTAGAGCGATAGACAACCATACAAGCTTGATCGTGCCACTATTATGGGTGGTTCATCACCAATCTGTTTGTAAGCATTTGCTGATTTTCTTGTAGGTAAATGTCGACAATTTGACCGGCGCATAATAAAGGCAGTTTCTAGTTCCCAATAGCAAGCACTTGAACTGACAGCATTAGACTTACTGGTATGTTGATTTTTCGGGGTTCGAAAATGTTGAAATAGGATTTCCAATACAAAACGTCCGGCTTGTGGCGCCGCCTGTTTTGTGCAAACAATTGTATGGATATAAAGGGGAAGAAGTAAAAGGAAACTGCCAGGGAGGGAAAGATCATAGGGACGCGAAGCGGGCGGGACTATGCCCGCCCAAGGATCTTGACCACGAAAAGGACGATCCCGGATAGGATAACACCCGACGCGTTATTTGCCGGGACTAAGGAGGGATCAAAGGGCGTACTTGCAGTACGCCCTTTGTTTTTAAGTGACCATCCCATTTGCCGGTTCAATCCACAATCCCCGCCGGCACAGGCCCTCCATTTCACAGTAGCTGCAAGTGGCATCGTCGCCCCAGGCCGGCAGCGCGCTACCCTGTTCCATGGCCCTTACCAACTCGGTTAGCCGCGTCTGGATTGCGCCTTGCAACTCACCGAGTTGCTGTCCTTCCAGATAACCGGCGGTGGTCACTTTGTGCGCCGCCAGGCTCAGGTATTCCACCCGTTCGACAGGCCCCGGGTGCAACAGCGCGTAGCTAGGCAGCTGCACAGCTTCGCCATGATCGATGTCTTGCTGGTCCGGGATATGGCCGGTTTTGTAATCGATAATGCCCGCACCGCGAGTCCCTGAATCTATCCGGTCCAGGCGGCCCTGTAGACCTAAGGTCGGACTCAGGTCTGTTTTCAATTTTGCCTCGGTCTGTTGTACTTGCCACTGTTGCTGCCGCTGCAACTGCCAGTCGACGTAATAGGGAATTATGGTCTCCCAGCGCCGTAACCAGCCCCGATGCATAAAATTATCTTCCAGATCCCGGGCGAATACCTGCCGGCTTATTTCCGTCAGCAGGGCGATGGCGCGATGCCGGTTTACTCCTGTAATCGGTTCCCCAAAGGGACCGGGCAGCTTCGGTAGTTTGCTGTGAAATGCCTGTAAGCACCGGTGTATCCGTTCGCCATAATCCGATTTCTCCAGCAAGGTCTTCACGGCCTCCGGCGCCTTCAAGCCAAGGCCATCGGCGGCAAAAAACCGATACGGGCAGTCGATCAATCGCTGATGGGAGGTCGCCGATAACGTGCGCGGACGCAGCGAGTCCGGTAACGCGGGTGTAGGGTAGGTGCCGGGCAAGGGCAGGGGGGCCGGTTTGCCAGCCTGTACTCGACTTTCCGGTCTTGCCAACAGCGCCCGTAACTCCCGGTCCTGAAGATCGTCGCCGTATGCCAACTCATGAAATACCTGTATGGCTTCCAGCCACGGGCTGGGTGACTGGGGCTCCCCATTTTCCTCTCGCCGCCAGGTTAGCAGTATGTGGGGCGCGCATTCCAACAGGGAGCGGAACTCATGCAAGCGTTGTTGCAGCTGATCGCTCCAGGTGGGCAGGCCCAGTTCGGCTCGCACACGGTTATTAAAAAATGGGGAGTGGGATCCCTGGCCGGGTATATGTTGCCGGTCAAAGGCACCCCCGACGACAGCGGCGAAGCGGCCGAATCTGCTTTGTGCCAGGGTCAGTAACTGGACCGCGCCCGCGGATTGCACCGGTGTAAAGGTATGGGTTTCCAGGCAACGTCCCAGCCAGGTACGAAAATCCAGCCAGTTCAACTCGATTGGGCACCGCTGCGCGGCGTTGTACAGGGTTTGCCATTGTTGCAGCAATTGCTGGCCGGCAGGATCTTCTTCCAGCGCGGCCCATAGTCCCAGGGCCTCCAGGCTTTGCCGGAAATGTTCCAATAACTGCTCTGCCGGATGCAGGCCGGTAAGGATCTCTCGCAGGGGTGTTGCCGCGGTTTCCAGCCACTCCAGTAGTTGCCCCACTTGTTGCCAACTGGTTTCGGACCACCCTTGCAGGCGATTGCGCCGATAGCGCAAGTGACGGCGGTACCGTTCCAGTCCGCTGTGCACGTTTTCATGCAGGATTAAATCCTGTTCGAAGCGGTACACGGTGGTCAGATGTTCATCACGGTCTCGGCCGGCGTCGATGAAAGGCGACTTCAACAGGTCTAACAATGGCTCATGATGAAAGTCTTCTTCCACGGTTTCCAGCCAGCGTTCCACTGCGGCGGCGGCGCTGGTCGTGGACAACGCCCAGCCCCCCATGTCCTGCAGCGGGATGCCGGCGCGTTCCAGCAAGGCCCGTAGGCGCCGCGCCAGTTTACGGTCTTCCGTGACAACCCCGATGGGTTGAATCCCTTCCAGCAGCCAGCGCCGCACCTGTAAGTCAATCGCGTGGGCCTCTTGCTCCGCACTGTCGGCGGCGAACACCGTGAAATTGGCACGCACGGGGCTGTCTGGGACCAATTGCCGGATCGTTTGCGCACGCGCTCTGAGAGACTGATCTTTGCGCGGATACACGGCATGTAGAAATGATCCATAAGGTTCCAAATCAGGGCTATCCGGGATCGGCAGTTCCAGGCCATCGAGCATTGTTGTGATGACCACATCAGGATGCATACCGGTTGCGCCGGGACGGCCCTGCAGGATGAGTTCCAGACGGTTCCGGCCCAGTAGCTCACGGACCAGTTTACGTTCGGCTGCAACCGGGCATAGACAACCCACCAAAATAATATGTGTGTCTTCCGATAAGCAGGAGGGGATCTTGCTTAGCTTGTAAAGATATGCGGAAGCGGCATCCAGGAAACCCTCTGCCTGTAATTGCTCCCGCCACGCCAGCCAAAGCCGGCGCACGATTGCGGCCTCGCGGCTCAAGGCCGCGGGCGGTAATCCGGGGATGCCATAGGCGGTTTGCAGTCGCTTGATAAACGCCGACTCTTCGACGGGTAACGGAATCTGGTGCAAGGTAAGCTCTTCAAAGAGAGGGATCAGGCTGTCGGCGACCCGCCATGGGTCTTGATCGCCGAACACTTGGGTATGTCCTTGCAAGGCCTCTACTAGCAGTAATTCGCTGGTGTGGTGGTCCGCCACCGGCTGGGGGTCGGGAACCGTTTGTTCCACCCAATCATGCATCGTGGTGATGACGGGACCTAATAAGCCGGCATGGCCGCGGGCCGAGATTTCCGTCAGCAAGCCGCGCCGCTGGCCGGCGGCGGCGCCGGCATTGGGTAATAAGACAACACCATCGGAAAGGTCAGGCAGGCGCTGGCGAAACCGCTCTGCCAGGCGTGTGGCGATGATCGGTGCGGGATCTTCGCCGTAGGAAATCAGCTGCAGTGGGGGTGACGAATCGGTCACCTGACGGGCTACTTTTCCAACAGGTCCAGCTTATTGGGTTTGCCGGCCCAGGCATCGGCATCGGTTGGCGCATCCTTCATTTGCGTCAACACAGGCCATTGTTGCGCCAATTTGGCATTCAATTCCAAAAATTGTGCCTGGCCCTCGGGGATATCGTCTTCCGACACGATCGCCTCAATAGGGCATTCCGGCTCGCAAAGGGTGCAGTCAATACACTCATCAGGATCGATGACCAACATGTTTGGGCCCTCATGGAAGCAATCCACAGGGCAAACTTCCACGCAATCGGTGTATTTGCATTTAATGCAGTTATCAAGCACAACAAAGGTCATGTTCTACCTCGCGTCGAAATCTGTATGGTGGCGGCCGCCAAAGCACCTGTCCTTCGTGCGCATAGTTTAACAGCCCGGCGCGGCCCTG
>JAZFSS010000218.1:0-3007 GCA_036446275.1 Gammaproteobacteria bacterium
CGCCTAGGGGCGCCTACTCTTGGTGGTGCCGGAATCCATGCAGCCATCACAACAGTAAGTCTTAGTCCGGCCAAAACCGGCCGTTCTGCAGATGGGTGACTTTCAATCGAGACTGACCCTTTTGATTTACGTCTGAATCCAGTGAGGACGTGGCGTCTCCGATCAACGGCAGCTTCCCTGGGCCCGATGATCAGCCCCGGACTCCGTTGAAAGCCTGATGCGAGAGTACAACATCAGCGTCATCACGACGTACCTGTGGTATCATGGGTACTACCCGCCTTAGCGGGGACTACTTGTTGACATTCGGCCAAATCAGGCCGGCACAATCCCGTCGCCTCCTCTGAGCTCAGTTTGAGGAGTAACAATGTCCGTAGCCCCGTACGCCGCGTTGCCCATACCGCCAGGAACGTTGCGGCATAGTTCATTTTCACCCTGAATCCGACTGAAGAGGATTGCAAATGGCCAAGCCCAACTATGCGTTCGCTAAGCGTCAGAGAGAGATCGCCAAGAAACAGAAGAAGGAAAAAAAGCGGCAGCTGAAAACTGAAGCACAGCCGCCGCCAGCCCAGGAGGAACGCCCGCCCCAGCTGCCCGTGGATGAGACAACCGTGGTCTGATCCCCATGGTTCACAGGGCGCAGCGGGTTCACGTACGCGAAGTTAATATTGTCGCGGTTGCGCCATCACTGCTCTCGTGCGAGCGGCACGCCCAAACCGGCGCTGGAGGGGACGCGCGATGAAGCCGCACGCCCGTGAGCTTTAAGGTTTTTAATGAGGCTACATATGAAAGATGGGTTTGAGTTAAGGAAGTCTTCTGGAAAGGGAGAAGGTATTTTCGCTACCAAATCATTTAAGGTTGGTGACATAGTAATGGTTGGCGTTATTAAAGAAGTATTGAATGGGAATCACTCTCATGCTTCACAGATAGGCGAAAATGAGTATGTACTTCACGCTGAATTAATAAGTAAGGTTAATCATTCCTGTGACCCGTATTGTGGTATTAGGGTAAATGAAACTGGCGCACATGACTTTGTAGCCATAAGAAATATCAGTATAAATGAAGAAATAGTCTTCGACTATGCTATGAGAAATTACGGTGTTGATTATTTCCAGAAACAGTGCATGTGTGGCTCTAAGAGATGTCGCGGTAGGATTACAGGATGGAAAGATTTACCAGACGAACAGAAGAAAGAGTATGAAGGTTTTGTGGCTCCTTACCTGCTTGAGTTGGATGCCAAGCATTCTTGCGAGAAAGTGCAGGGTATACAGAACGATGAATCTAAGAATCCAAGAAACCCAACAAAGCCATCAACAAGGACTTTAAAAAGCGGTGTGGTTTCCGCTACGCCTACACCGGCGGCTGAATCGGGGCGTTAAATGACCGGTTTGGGTCGGAACCGGAAATTTAGCGATTCCTTATATGCGAGCACGCTGAACTGCCGGGCTAGGCTGTTTCTGGAAGTTCACAGTCGGGCACTGTCTGTACGATTAAGTCGAAACTACTACGCTTAAAGATTACCAAACAATGTAACAATCCCTGGGCAGTTTCCTGCAAAAATTCTTTGTTTTTCTTGGCGTCCTTGGCGGTTTAGACAATCAATACTCAGGCCCTACCGTACATTTGTACGAGATGCCGTAAGCGCTCCGCAAGATCGTCAGCCACTTGCTCCCACTGAAAACGCCACTCCCAATTCCCGTTTGACACCCCAGGGGTGTTGAGCCGGTGATCGCTACTTAGCCCCAACACATCCTGCATGGGCATCATCGCCAAGCTGGATACCGAAGCGAGGGCGGCGCGAATCAACGGCCATGGCATCAGTTCACTGGGTAATCCCAAATAATCCAAGACATACTGTTGCCGTTCCTGAGACAAGGAGTCGTACCAGCCTTTAGTGGTGTCGTTGTCATGAGTGCCGGTGTAGACCACGCTACGTGGTACATGCCGGTGGGGAAGATATGGATTTTCTTTATTCCCATCAAAGGCAAATTGCAAAACCTTCATGCCGGGCAAGCCAAAGCGGGCCCGTAACTCGTGGACTTCCGGAGTGATCGTGCCTAAATCTTCGGCCACCAACGGCAAGTCTCCGAAATGCTCCTTGAGGCGCTCAAACAGAGCCTCTCCCGGCGCCTTTACCCAGCGCCCGGTTTCAGCAGTTTTCGCTGCAGCCGGGATTTCCCAATAGGCCTCGAAACCGCGGAAATGGTCCACCCGGACCAGATCGAATAACTGCAGCTGGGTTCCCATGCGCTCCACCCACCATGAGAAATCATCCGCTTCCATCCGATCCCAACGATAGTGAGGATTACCCCAATACTGCCCGGTAGCGGAAAAATAATCCGGTGGTACGCCGGCAACCACGTCTAAGGCGCCGTTCTCGTTGAGCGCAAACAATTCCCGGCGTGCCCACACCTCGGCACTATCATAGGCCACAAAAATAGGCATATCCCCAAAAAGTAACACGCCATTTTCGTTAGCATAGTTCCTAAGTTCCAGCCATTGTTTAAACCATAGGAATTGCTCAAATCGTACTTGCCGCACCAATTGAACTAATTCATTGCCGACAATCCGCAGAGCTTTCGGCTGCCGATCACGCAACGCTACCGGCCACTGCGGCCAAGGTAACCATCTTTGGTGCCGGCGTATGGCGGAATACAACGCGAAATCTTCCAGCCAATGGGCTTCACTGGCAATAAAGTTGGTGAACTGCTCTTGTTCTTTGGGGCCGGCTTGTTGTTCGAACCCCTTTCTCACCTCATTCAGAAGCGCCTGACGCTCCGGTCCAAAGATGTCGATTACCTCAAGGGCGGTAATCTCTTTGATCCAACCCTTTTCTTGCAACCGTTCTAAACTAATGAGCGCTGGATTCCCGGCGTGCACGGACAAACTTTGGTAAGGGCTGCGATCGATATGGGTAGGACCAGTCGGCAGCACCTGCCACACGGACATGCCTGCCTGCACCAGAAAATCGACAAAGCGGAAGGCTTCAGGGCCCAGGCTGCCGCAGTTT
>JAZFSS010000219.1:0-3443 GCA_036446275.1 Gammaproteobacteria bacterium
TGCGTGTACGGGCATTCCGGCCATGGGGATCGGTGCGCCGGCCGACTGGCCCCTGCTGGTTAGTGTAATGTCCAATAACTTCGAGGCACGGCGGGCGTCATCGTAAAACAGTTCATAAAAGTCTCCCATGCGATAGAACAGTAAAATATCCGGAACGCCGGCCTTGGCACTCAAGTACTGTTGCATCATCGGGGTGTGGGCCGATTGCGATTTTAGGTTGGCGGACATGGCTACCAGTCTAACGAACTCGTTCGGCGAAAGTGAACCGCGGAAACTTCTATAATTTGACCGGTGGGTCGTTTCAATAGGTTAGTAACGGTTGCTAAGGTAAAATGGGGTCAGAGCACAGTTTTTCCTAATATTCATTGATCAAGCGGTTAAGTAAAGACTCAAGATAATTGTTTTTTACGGAATATTAGGAAAAACTGTGCTCTGACCCGAATGGCACTTACTTAAGCAGAGAACATCCGTCATTCCGGCGCAGGCCGGAATCCAGGAGGCCAGCAAAAACCACTGGATTCCGGCCTGCGCCGGAATGACGGGGTCGCGTAACTATGCAGTTTTGCGTATTTTAGGCTTAAGTAAGTGCCATTTTGCTCTGACCCCGTGTGTTACCCATGAAAAACATCTCGGCACTCAGCCAACAAGTAGGTTCTGCGTTGCTGGCGAAAGGTTTACGGCTGGTCACGGCGGAATCCTGTACCGGTGGTTGGTTGGCCAAATCCCTTACCGACATCGCCGGTAGCTCTGCCTGGTTCGAACGTGGTTTTGTACCTTATTCCAACGCAGCTAAACAAGAGATGCTAGGTGTCCAAGCAGATACCCTGAATACCTTCGGTGCGGTGAGTGAAGCAACCGTGGCGGAAATGGCCCAAGGCGCCCTGAGCCATAGCCACGGCGATCTATCCGTGGCCATCAGTGGCATCGCAGGGCCGGATGGAGGAACGCCGGACAAGCCGGTCGGTACCGTGTGCTTCGCGTGGGTGACCCGGGGAGAGTCTGTACATTGCCAAACCCAACATTTTGAAGGCGACCGGGAGGCCGTGCGTCGGCGGTCGGTTTGTTTTGCCTTGCAGGGAATATTGGAGGGCGTCGAAAACAGTTAGCCCGCATCTTGCACCAGCCGGCCCCGCGTTCAGACATCTAATTCCTAATTCGTAGTTGCCTATAACAAAATATAACGTTATATTATAACCATGCCATGGATGGTTATGATTCACCGCAGTGCTCGGAAGGTATTGCGTCGTCTAGATCAAACTACACGGCACCGTATCACCGAAAAGATTCGGGCGCTGGGCGACAACCCGGATGATCCGGCGCTGGATGTTAGGCCATTATTCAGTGGCATAGCGTACCGGCTTCGCGTAGGTGGCTGGAGAATTATTTTCCTTCGCAAGGAGGACGTTCGGGTGATTTCAATTGAGCGGATCCGGTCCCGTGGTAAGGCATACAAATGAGTGCGGTATTGAAAAAAATCCAGGTAATTCACGCACTGAACGGCGAGCCGGAATATGTTCTCGTACCCTATAACCTTTACCAGGCTTTACGTAGCGAGTTAGAGCGCAAACACGCTATCACCAAATCGAAGCAAACACAGAATTACGTTGCATTTCGTGTCGAAGATTATGTAGATAATCCCATTGCGCTTGCGCGCATCAAGGCGCGTATCTCTCAAACGGAACTGGCGCGGCGCCTCAAGGTAAGTCAGGCCTATATCAGCAAGGTTGAGCGACAAGACCATGTAACCCCAAAGTTGCTGGCACGTGTGGATACCGCGTTACGACGGCAGCGCGGTAAACGTGGAGCATAAAAGGGGGTCAGAGCACAGTTTTTCCTAATATTCCGTAAAAAACGATTGTCTTTGGTCTTTACTTAGCTGCTTGACCAATGAATATTAGGAAAAACTGTACTCTGACCCCGTGTCTGCTATGCCTCCATCGCCTGAGAAAAAGGTAAAACGCCTGTTTTTTGCCCTCTGGCCGCCGTTATCCGTTCGCGCTCAGTTAGAACAAATTGGCCGTGTGGTAGTGGGAAAGAAAGGCCGGGCCGTGGCCGGCGCCAATTTGCACCTCACCCTGGTATTTCTGGGTTCCGTGGATCAGGCCGGCCGTCAGTGTATGGAGCAGGCTGCGGATACCGTGCGCGGAGAGCGGTTTACATTGGAATTCAGTCAAGTAGGCCATTGGTCCCGGCCACGGATATTGTGGCTTGGACCAAAAGAGACGCCCCCACAATTAGAAGCACTGGTAACCGATCTAGTCCGCGTCCTAAAGTCTTGTGGCCATGACCCGGATGCGCGACGTTATCAGGCCCACTTAACCTTGGCCCGTAAGGCTGCCCGTCCGGCAAAAGTGGCATCCATCGAAGCCATCCGTTGGAACGTGGATCGATTTTGCCTGGTCGAATCTATAACTGCCCAGGCAGGACCGATCTATAGGGTTTTGAAATACTGGGAATTTATCCAGTAGTCTGCTTTGACCGCATCATCAATTTATGACAAAATGCTACCCAACGTAGACATGGGGGTAGTGCCGCTATCGGTTTCTATGTGATAATCCCCCCACTACTGAACCCCTGACCGGAAACAGGGAAAAGTTTCCGTAAGCCCTTAATGAACAGGAGAGTGGCATGGAAGAGAATAAGCGTAAGGCCCTTGGTGCGGCGTTGAGCCAAATCGAAAAACAGTTTGGTAAAGGCGCTATTATGCGCATGGGCGACGTCAGTGCGGTGCGGGATGTGGAGGTGGTTTCGACGGGATCCCTCAGTTTAGATATTGCCCTTGGTATTGGCGACTTGCCGCGGGGCCGGGTGGTCGAAATCTACGGACCTGAATCTTCCGGCAAGACCACCTTGACCTTGCATGTCATCGCCGAGGCCCAGAAGGCAGGTGGCACGGCGGCCTTCGTGGATGCCGAACACGCCCTGGATCCTAGCTACGCGGAAAAACTCGGTGTCAACGTGGATGAATTGCTGGTTTCCCAGCCCGATAACGGCGAACAGGCCCTGGAAATTACCGACATGCTGGTGCGCTCCGGGGCGGTCGCTGTGGTGGTGGTGGATTCGGTGGCTGCCTTGACCCCCAAGGCGGAGATCGAGGGTGAGATGGGAGATTCCCATATGGGCCTCCAGGCACGGCTCATGTCCCAGGCCCTGCGCAAACTTACCGCCAACATCAAGCGTTCCAATACCATGGTGATCTTCATTAACCAGTTGCGCATGAAGATCGGTATCATGTTTGGTAATCCGGAAACCACCACTGGTGGTAACGCCCTCAAGTTCTACGCATCGGCACGCCTGGATATCCGGCGCATCGGCGCGATCAAGAAAGGCGATGAAATAATCGGCAATGAGACCCGGGTCAAGGTCGTCAAGAACAAGTTGGCGCCACCCTTCAAGAAGGCAGAGTTTGAAATCCTTTATGGGCAAGGAATTTCCCGGGAAGG
>JAZFSS010000220.1:0-5059 GCA_036446275.1 Gammaproteobacteria bacterium
GCCGCCTTCAGGTTATCAGACGTAGCCCCGATGGGTAGGCCGGTGGCCGGATCCCCGACCTGCTCCAGGTACTCAAGATGCCCATGGGCATGGCCGGTTTCACCTTCCGCCGTGGAACGGAAAACCGCAGATACATCGTTATAGCCCTCAACGTCCGCTTTTGCTGCAAAATACAGGTAGCGGCGGTTCGCCTGGGACTCGCCAGAGAATGCATCTTTGAGATTTGTTTCAGTTTTACTGCCTTTTAACTCCATAATATTTCCTCCAACACAACCGTTTCCGAATTATGCTCCTGAAACTGACTTAGAACCAGTCTAAACTGGGCTGTGAACAACGTTAACTCAGCCAAATAACAGTGTCAAATTGTCACCTTACGGCAGTGTAACATCACCCTTCACCAAGACCTGCGTTGACCGCCGGGCGACCCCTGGGGTACCGTAAACCATCTTTTAGGAGGCAAACCGTGGTTAAAAAACGTAAGGATTCCCCGGACTTCGAAAAGGCTTTGCAGGAACTGGAAGGTCTCGTGGAGAAGATGGAAGCAGGAGAGCTGAGCCTGGAAGATTCTTTGGGCCACTTCGAGCGTGGTATTGAGCTGACACGGACCTGCCAGAAGGCCCTTAAGGCGGCGGAACAGAAAGTCCAGATCCTATTAGAGAAAGACGGTCACCAGGAACCGGCGCCCTTCGAAAGTGATGAATCCTGATTCGGACAATAACCCCGGCCTGACCGTCTTTATGGACGAGCACCAGGCCCGTGTAGAACGCGCCTTGCAGCAGCGCCTTCCCCGCGACACCATTCACCCCGCCGAGCTCCACGAAGCCATGCGTTACGCCGTGCTAAATGGGGGAAAACGGATGCGCCCGTTGTTGGTTTATGCAAGCGGTCACGTAGTAGGCGCAAATCCAGAGGCCTTGGATTATCCGGCCTGCGCGGTGGAATTGATCCACGCCTACTCGCTCATTCATGACGACTTGCCGGCCATGGATGACGATGACCTACGCCGTGGCACACCCAGTTGCCATCGGGCCTATGGAGAAGCGCAGGCCATTTTAGCGGGCGATGCCCTCCAGGCCTTGGCCTTTCAAGTCCTCGCACGGACGCCGGAGCATCTGTTTGTACCCGCGATTTCCCTGCGTATGGTGGAACTCCTTGCCCAGGCTGCCGGTTCCCGAGGCATGGTAGGTGGACAGGCCATCGACCTTGCAGCAGTAGGCCAGGAATTGAATATCGCGCAATTGGACGATATGCATATTCACAAGACTGGTGCCATGATCCGGGCGAGTGTTCGCTTGGGCGTCCTTTGTGCAAAGACTTCGCGGCCCGATGACATGGACCGGCTGGACCGTTTTGGCAAACAAATTGGGCTCGCCTTCCAAATCAGAGATGACGTGTTGAATGTGACCGGCAGCACGCAACACCTAGGTAAGACCACAGGCAGTGATCGAGCCTTGAAAAAGCCTACTTATCCTGCTGTGCTTGGCGTGGATGCCGCGGCTGAACGCACCAGAGACCTGCACCGGGAGGCCCTGGCTACCCTCGCCACCTTTGGTAGCGAGGCAGACCCGTTACGCCGGCTTTGCAGCTATATCGTCGAGCGAAATCATTAGCCCGCAGTTTGCACCCGTATCCTCTAGGTATTCTTGCAAGCGGCTCATCCCCCAAGGATAATGGTTATCTGTAGAACCCCTCCATGAGCTGCTCGACGGAGTATCCCTTGCTGGAACGTATCGACTCGCCTGCGGCGTTGCGCCGCCTTTCCGAATCGGAACTGGAAGTGCTGGCGGGCGAACTGCGTTGCTTCCTGATCGAATCACTTAGCACCACGGGAGGCCACTTGGCCTCCAATCTGGGGGCCATAGAGTTAACCATTGCCTTGCACTATGTGTTCAACACGCCTGATGACAGGCTGGTATGGGATGTTGGACACCAGAGCTATCCCCATAAGATTCTTACAGGTCGCCGGGATCGTATGAAAACGCTGCGAAAAAAGGGTGGGATCGCAGGTTTTCCAAAAAGAGATGAAAGCCCCTATGACACCTTTGGCGTGGGCCATGCCAGCACTTCTATCAGTGCCGCCCTGGGCATGGCCATCGCCGCCGCCCAGGGCAACCACGATCGTAAAGTAGTGGCGGTAATCGGGGACGGCGCCATGACTGCCGGACAAGCCTTTGAGGCCTTGAACCACGCAGGCGACTTGGGCGCTAACCTGCTGGTGGTCTTGAACGACAACGATATGTCGATCTCGCCAAACGTGGGCGGTCTTTCCAATTACCTGGCGCGCATTATGTCGGGACGTATTTACACCTCGGTACGGGAAGGTAGTAAACATGTTCTGCATCGCTTACCGCCCATGCTGGAACTGGCCCGCCGTGCCGAGGAACATATGAAGGGAATGGTAGTGCCAGGGACTTTGTTTGAAGAATTGGGTTTTAATTATATCGGGCCCATTGATGGCCATGATTTACAAGCGTTGGTTAAAACGCTTCGCAACCTCAAGGCATTACGGGGACCCCAATTGCTCCATATCGTAACCCGCAAGGGCAAAGGCTATGCCCCTGCCGAGGAAAATCCTTGCGCCTATCACGGCGTGGGTACATTTGACCCTAAAACCGGCGTGGCCACTGGAGCAGCGAAAAACAAGTTGACCTATACCCAGGTATTCGGCGACTGGATCTGCGACGCGGCTCAGGAAGATCCAAGCATAGTGGTGATTACACCTGCCATGAAAGAAGGTTCCGGCCTGGTTCGATTTGCGGAACGGTTTCCAAGTCGCTTCTTCGACGTCGGCATCAGTGAGCAGCATAGTCTGACCTTGGCGGCGGGACTGGCATGTGAAGGATTGCATCCGGTGGTTGCGATTTACTCGACGTTCCTGCAGCGGGCTTACGATCAGTTGATCCATGATATTGCCTTGCAAGACCTGCCGGTGACATTCGCGGTGGATCGTGCCGGCCTGGTGGGTCCTGACGGGCCGACCCACGCGGGAAGCTTTGACCTTTCCTTTCTGCGCTGCATTCCGAATCTGGTTGTCATGGCCCCTGCCAACGAAAATGAATGCCGCCAAATGCTGCAAACAGCCCAACAGTTACAAGGCCCGGCAGTTGTACGTTACCCCCGCGGTGCGGGACCGGGAGCGCAAGTCGACATCCATGCAGGTACTCTTACCGTCGGTAAATCCGATACCCTGGTACAAGGACAGGACATTGCCCTATTGGCCTTCGGCAGCATGGTAGGCCCGGCCTGGGAAGCCGGAGAACCCTTTGGCGCTACAGTGGTAAACATGCGCTTTATTAAACCATTGGATGCAGAGCGTGTGCTGGAGCTTGCACAAAGCCACTCGGTGCTAGTGACCGTAGAGGAAAATGCCATTGCGGGAGGGGCCGGCAGCGCAGTCAGTGAATGTCTGTCGGCGCACGGTATCGCGATACCCGTTATCCAACTGGGTATTCCTGACCGGTTCATAAGCCATGCTTCCAGAGAGGAAATGCTGGCGGAGTGCGGTCTGGACAGCGATGGTATCCAGAGAGTCCTAACAGATTGGCTTACAACGAAAACCATTGCTAAACCGGCAGTGGCCGGTTAATATCATAGTGTTTTAGTCAGGAATTACCTTGTGGCGGCAACCTATACACTGAAGGTAGTGACCGACTTCGCATCCGCACATACTCTACGAGACTACCCTGGCGACTGTGCCCGCATGCACGGTCACAATTGGAAGGTGGAAGTGGAGGTCGTTGCCGAGGAGTTGGACGAGGTCGGCATGGCGGTAGATTTTAAGGTTGTCAAAAAGGCGACTAAGGAGATATCCAGCCGGCTTGACCACCGGTACTTGAATGACTTGGAACTGTTCACGAAGCAAAACCCTACGGCGGAAAACATTGCCGCCTACTTTTATTCGGAGCTTTCCAAACAATTGAATAACCATACGGTTCGGGTATATGCAGTCACACTGTGGGAAACGGATCGGGCCTGCGTCCGATACTCGAAGGATTAACGATGATGAGCAAAATTGAACAAACCGCACGGGTTCACGAGACTATTGCCGACGTGCAAAGTAGCGCGGACACGCGCCGGATTCCCATCGACAAGGTGGGCATTAAAGATATTAGGCACTTGGTTCGCGTAAAAGACCGCTTCGATGGAGAGCAGCATACAGTCGCGAGTTTTAATATGTATGTGGACTTACCCCATAATTTTAAGGGCACGCACATGTCGCGGTTCGTAGAGATATTGAACCATCGTGATAAGGAAATTTCGATCAGTTCCTTTAAAGAGATGCTGCACGAAATGACCGATCTTCTAGAGGCTGCGTCTGGACATATTGAAGTCTCTTTCCCCTACTTCGTTAACAAGGCAGCACCGGTCTCCGGCGTGGAAAGCCTGATGGACTATGACGTGACCTTAATCGGCGAACTAAAGGACGGCGTTGCCAGAACCAATATCAAGGTAGTGGTCCCGGTAACTAGTCTGTGCCCCTGCTCCAAGAAAATATCCGATTATGGCGCGCACAACCAACGGTCTCACGTAACTGTAGATGCCCGCACGCGGGGCTTTGTCTGGATTGAGGAGTTAATTGAATTAGTGGAACAAGAGGCATCCTGCGAGTTATACGGGCTTTTGAAGCGGCCGGATGAAAAGTATGTGACTGAAGCGGCCTATAACAACCCCAAGTTCGTGGAAGATATGGTGCGTGACATTGCGGCACGCTTAAATAAAGATGAGCGTATCGCCGCCTATACAGTGGAATCGGAAAACTTTGAGTCCATTCACAACCACTCGGCTTACGCAATGGTGTCCCGCGATAAGGAGCTGGAAACCAAGTGACCCTTGGTTGTTTACCTGCCCTATAACGCGCGACGGCTTAAAACATTTTCCGCAATACCAGCCGATTGCCCTGGTTTAACATCTCTACCCGCTTTAAGAAAGACATACCTAGCAATACCTTGTCGGGATAATTGCCGGGAATCACCAGTGCGCCCACATCCCGCAATTCTACCTCACCGATCTTTACAGTCTTTAGGTTAACCTGGTATACGTGCTCTACGCCGGATGCGGT
>JAZFSS010000221.1:0-3718 GCA_036446275.1 Gammaproteobacteria bacterium
GGTAAAACTGTGCGCGGACAGGTTATTTCAGTGCAGCGATCATCGGTGTACGACCAGAAATCAGATTGCCACTTATTATTTGTATCCCGCTCTAGTGGGTCGTCCGTCAAATCATTTGTTGACCAGATGACACGACAAGGCGTAGTGACTGTCGGGGAGGGTGTGCAGTTTGTTCGCTACGGCGGGATGATTGGTTTTACTAAGAAGAATAAGGCTAATGCTGCGCCAGGTAAGGTCCGCGTGGGGTTTGCGATAAATGTGGATACGGCACGGCGAGCTGGTGTACAGGTCAGCTCGGAACTCCTGAAGCTCGCTACCGTGGTAGAGAGCGGGCCGAAACGATAAGAGCAAAAAAATGCTGGCATTTAAAAATATTCCTATCAACCGCAAGCTTACCATCCTGATGATGCTGACCGTCGGGGCGTCATTGCTGCTGGCTAGCGCATCCTTTGTCGCCAATGATTGGATTACATTCAAAAACGGGCTGATCGATAATCTGAGTAGTTCCGCGCAAGTTGTCGGGGCCAACAGCCAGGCCGCACTGCTGTTTAGTGATCAAACTTCAGCGGAAGAAACTTTGAGCGCTCTGCGGGCACGGAAAAGTGTTATCGCGGCGGTGATTTATGATGTTAATGGGGAGTTATTCGCGCAATATACACGAGCCGGTGCAGTAGAAGATTTCAGCGCTCTCTCTATAGGAATGGGCGGTCATAAATTTTACGACGATTATGTAGATCTATTCTCAGACATCGTTATGGATGGCGAGCGGGTGGGAACGGTCTTGATTCGCTCCGATTTGGCTGAGATGCGGGCGCGACTACAACGGTATGCCGGTATCGTTACTTTGGTCTTGATTGCGTCCATATTCCTTGGGTATCTACTATTTTCCAAGCTGCGCAGGCTAATTACGGATCCGATTATGCGGCTGTCAGAAACCGCGAAAGCGATTACCAATGAAAAGGATTTTTCGGTTCGGGCGGTGCAGGACAGCGAAGATGAGATTGGCACCTTGATCGCAGGATTTAATGAAATGTTGGCGGAGATCCAGGAACGGGACAAGCAGCTGGAAGACCACCGCCAGCATCTTGAAGATCAGGTTGTATTGCGCACCGCGGAACTGTCGAAAAGCAATAAACTGCTGCAAAAGGAGGTTATTGAGCGTAAGCAGGTGCAGGAAGTCAGGCAGCGTTATCAGGACGGTTTGGAGAAGCTGGACAAATGGATGCATAAACTGATCGAAACGGCAAACCGCAAGCAGCAATTTTATGATATTGCATGTGAAGGTATTGCGGATATTGTGAATGCCGATCTTGCTACGCTGCCGCTAGTGGATGGGAATGGCGAAGATTTTACCTACGTTGCGGCGGCAGGATTAGGCGCCGACCAGTTTTCGGGAAAAACCATGCCTATCCTGGATGGAGAGTTGGAAGGATGGGTTATCCGGAACCGCGAGGTACTATGCATTCCTGACATCACAAGCGATACAGAGTTAGTTTCTGATTCCCTTAAGTCGCTGGGAGTGACTAGTTGTTTGATTGTTCCTCTGCTGCATTCCGGTAGCATGGTCGGTGCCCTGAATGCCAGCCGGTGTGGGACTGCCTTCGACGTAGTCGATAAGCAGATTCTGACTTTATTTGGACAACGCGTGTCCACAGCGCTTGATAACCTTCAGCTGCTAATCAATTTAGAAGAAGAAAAGGAGCGTGCCGAGGTTACCCTACATTCGATCGGCGACGCCGTGATCACAACCAATGGCCAGGGGCTGGTGACGTTCCTTAATCCTATCGCGGAGCGGCTTACCGGATGGACAAATGGGGAGGCCAAAGGGTTACCGGTCAACGAAGTGTTCATTATCGCCAACGAAACTACCGGAGAGAGGATAGAAGACCCAGTTGCCCGCTGTTTGCGGAGCGGTGAAATTATTGGATCGTCCGATCACGCTTTGATGGTAGGTCGTGATGGAGATCAATACGCAATTAACGAATCTGCCGCCCCTATTCGCGATCGCAAGGGCGAAATCATGGGCGTGGTAATGGTGTTCCATGACGTTAGCAGAGAGCGTGAACTAAAGAACCAGCTTTCGTGGCAAGCGGCGCACGATGGATTGACGGGGCTGGTGAACCGGCGTGAATTTGAAGCGCGACTGGATAGCGTTCTACTCAATGCAGCCAAGGATGACAGTGGGCATGCATTACTTTACCTGGATCTAGATCAGTTTAAAATTGTTAACGATACCTGCGGGCATGTTGCGGGTGATGAATTATTGCGTCAACTGGCGGCGCTGCTGCGGCAGAACGTCCGCAATACAGATACTTTAGCCAGGCTGGGCGGCGACGAGTTTGGGGTTCTGCTGGAAGGATGTCCTTTGGATCAAGCGCGAGACATCGCGGAGGTTCTCAGGTCAGCTATCAACAAATTTCGATTCGCATGGGAAAATAAAACCTTCGAGGTGGGAGTTAGCATCGGCCTGGTACCAATTCGTTCCGGCAGTGGTTCTAAATCAGAGGTACTTAGTGCAGCCGACGTTGCCTGTTATGCAGCCAAGGATTTTGGGCGGAACCGGGTTCACGTCCATCAGCCGGAGGATGCTGAGTTAGCCCGTCGTCATGGCGAAATCCGTTGGGTGTCCCGGATTACTGAGGCGCTGCAAGACAATCGGCTACAACTATTTCGTCAAAGTATTGTTCCCGTGTCTGAAACTGAGGTTGGTGACGCCCACTACGAGATACTGGTGCGTATGCGCGATGAAGAGGGAAATATTGTTCCACCCGGCGCATTTATTCCTGCCGCGGAACGTTATAATTTAATGCCCGCTATCGATCGATGGGTTATAGAGCATGCCATTGCCTGCTATGAGCCGGGCGTGGCATACAGCATTAATCTTTCCGGTACTTCTCTTAGTGACGATAGTTTTCTGGACTTCATCCGCGACCAGTTGAGCGCTCCAGGCATACCGCCGAGCGCCTTCTGCTTTGAAGTAACGGAGACCGCGGCTATTGCCAATCTATCCCGGGCTACCGACGTTATCCGGGAGTTGAAAGAGCTGGGTTGTATGTTTGCCCTGGATGATTTCGGCAGCGGGCTTTCTTCATTTGCGTACCTGAAAAACCTGCCTGTGGATTATCTCAAAATTGACGGCCAATTTGTACAAGGAATGGTTGACGACCCCATCGATCGGGCGATGGTGAAGTCCATTAATGAAATCGGCCATGTAATGGGTATGCGGACTATCGCGGAGTTTGTGGAGACCCAAGATATCCTGAAGGCGTTACGAGAGATCGGTGTTGATTATGCGCAAGGTTATGGGATCGATAAGCCTCATCCAATGCCGGTCAGAAAACAACACAGGAAGGTCGTTAATAGCAATTAGCGTTAAGCCCGACAACCTCCTAGCACCCTGGGGTGCTTGCACCAGGTTGGTATAAACATACCCTAGCCGGCGTTTTGCAGGCACCTTTAAAGCGCCGATCACACTCTCTTCACCAATAAATCATCGAAATGAGCTGCTACCGGCTTAGTCGATGGATTTAAACCTCGCGCGGTTTTTGTTGCTCTTTCCCACGTTTGGCAGGATTATGAAATGGCTTCGCCACTAGCCGATTCAGTTCTTGTGTGGTACTACTAGAGGTTGATTTCTGAGGGGTTTTTCTATGAAAGGAATTCCGATGATTAAGTCAGTGATGACACCCTTCCCTTATTTTGTCGATATGGATGACGA
>JAZFSS010000222.1:0-5015 GCA_036446275.1 Gammaproteobacteria bacterium
GGCATGAGTTCATAACTTACAGCGCTGTTTTCACCATGCAGTTCATCACTACGGACACGCTGAATAGCATAATTTGGTGTATCCAGAGCGGGCGAGGGAATCACGGACACCGCGGTCCCGTAACGTTTCTCGACGGTATGGAGGATTTCTCTCTTCTCGTTCAGAAGATAGCTGGCAACCTCCACCGGTAATCGGGCGATCACCCGCGCAGTCTTGTCCTTCATGGCTTCTTCTTCGAGAATTCTAAGTATGGACAGGGCCAGGGATTCTACGCCGCGAATCGTGCCCTGACCGTTGCAGCGGGGGCACACTTCCTGGCTGGATTCCCCTAGCGACGGTCGCAGCCGCTGCCTCGACATCTCTAATAACCCAAATCTTGAAATCCGGCCTATTTGCACTCGCGCCCGGTCCACTTTCAGTGCCTCGCGTAAGCGATTTTCCACCTCTCGCTGATTACGGTTGGACGCCATATCGATGAAATCGATAACGATCAGACCCCCTAAATCCCGAACCCGCAACTGCCGCGCGACTTCGTCGGCAGCCTCCAGGTTAGTGTTTAAGGCGGTCTCCTCAATATCGCTCCCCTTGGTGGCCCGCGCCGAGTTGATGTCGATCGATAACATGGCTTCGGTATGGTCGATAACGATAGAACCACCCGAGGGAAGCGTAACCGTTCGCTGAAAGGCTAATTCGATCTGGCTTTCAATTTGGTAGCGGGTGAATAAAGATACCGGATCCTGGTAACGCTTGAGCTTATGCAAATTGTGAGGCATTACCTGGCGCATAAAATCCTGGGCACGTTCAAATACCTCCGGATCATCAATCAGGATTTCGCCAATATCGGTACGCAGGTAGTCCCGCAGGGCGCGGATAATTACGTTGCTTTCCTGGTAAATCAGAAAGGGCGCGGCGCGTTCTTCCGAGGCTTTCTTAACGGCGTCCCAAACCTGAACCAGATAATCCAGATCCCATTGCAGCTCTTCCGCGCCACGTCCCACACCGGCGGTGCGAACAATAAGCCCCATGCCGTCAGGGATATTCAGCTGGCTCATGGCTTCCCGTACGAGGTTGCGGTCTTCTCCCTCGATGCGCCGGGATACGCCGCCTGCGCGGGGATTATTGGGCATCAATACCAGGTAGCGGCCGGCGAGACTGATGAAGCTGGTCAGCGCAGCTCCCTTGGTGCCACGCTCCTCTTTTTCCACCTGTATGACGAGTTCCTGACCTTCGCGAACGGCATCCTTGACACTCATGCGGCCGCCGTCGGCCTTAGCGGCCGGATCAAAATAGCTACGTGCGATTTCTTTTAGGGGCAGGAAGCCATGCCGTTCTCCGCCATAGTCGACGAAAACGGCTTCCAGACTAGGTTCAACACGGGTAATTTTACCCTTATAAATGTTGGACTTTTTCTGCTCGCGGGAAGGAACCTCGATATCCAAATCGTAGAGCTTTTGGCCGTCCACCATGGCCACCCGCAACTCTTCCGGCTGAGTCGCGTTTACTAACATTCTTTTCATGATTGGTTTCTCGTATGTCCTCAACCAGATCGCCGATAGCCCTGCCTGGCAACCACACCGATGATTGGATATAACGCAGCAGGGCCATGACAGCGATTGTCAATTGGCAGCCAAGGCCATATCCGTCACAGTGTTCTGCAGACGGTGCATGAGAGGCAAATATGGGAGTACTTGTATGCATCAGATCATTCAAAAATGGCGTTCCTAACAAACGCCCTAAGTAATTTCGGACTTCCGGTAGCTGTCGATTACTGTATACCTGGACTATTTCAGATATTGTCAAACAACTTTACAACGACACACTACCGCTGCTCGGGTCCGGTGGCGATTTCTTCATCACAGGACTCGGCTCACCGTCTAAGCATCCGTCTGGTGTTCTGGTTCGGGCTCGAACCTTATGGCCGATAGCCCCAAACGTTGTTACACAGAGCTTAGGATCCCGGCGGCAACTAGTCGAAAAACCTGTAGTGAGACCGGTCGCCGTGTCGGGCCACTATAACAACGATTCTCCCAAGTAACAATTGCTTGGACCATCGGCCGGCGGCTGAGTTTCCTATGGCGCCAGTCGAAACTGTTATGATGATTGGATGGACAGAAACGCCGGTGCCGAGGCTGGTAAGGTGCGGTCGGTGGAGATCGGTACCGAACAGGCAGGTCAGCGCATCGATAATTTTCTTATTCGCTACTTGAAAGGCGTACCGAGGAGCCGGATCTACCGCATGGTGCGGCGTGGTGAAGTCCGAGTGAACCGTGGGCGGATCCGCCCTACCTATCGACTCAGGACCGGTGACCATATCCGTATTCCGCCGGTTCGGAGTGCCTCGCGGCACAGTACAACTGTGCCGGACAGTTCTGTAGACCAGTTGGAATCCCGGGTACTTTACGAAGACCAGCGCATGCTCGTACTGAATAAACCGGCCACGGTAGCCGTACATGGCGGCAGCGGGATTAGTTTTGGGGTAATCGAGGCCCTGCGGGCATCCCGCCCCCAGGCGCCTTTTTTGGAACTGGTGCACCGCTTGGATCGCGATACCTCAGGGTGTTTGCTATTGGCGAAACGCCGCAGCCAGTTGCGGGCTTTACACGAGATGTTCCGTGCCGGGACGATCACCAAGCGTTATACAACCCTGGTGCGCGGCCGCTGGACCGAGGGCAAACGCACAGTTACCGCGGCTTTGAGCAAAAACCAGTTAAAAAGCGGAGAGCGGCTGGCCCATGTGGACCCGGATGGGAAGCCGGCAAGCACACGATTCTATCCCTTGTCGGTGTACGACAATGCCAGTTTGATGGAAATTGGACTGGATACCGGCCGCACCCATCAAATCAGGGTACATGCGGCCCATATTGGCTTCCCCATCGCAGGCGACGAGAAATACGGCGACCCGGTATTTAATCGTGAGTTACGCCGGCGGGGGTTGCGGCGACTTTTTTTACATGCCGTGTCTTTGCAGTTCCAGGACCCCCATAGTGGGTGCCGGATTCGTGTGGACGCGCCCTTGGATGATCAACTGCAAAAAGTATTGCAAACGTTTGTTTGATTTCCGGCAAATACCACAGCACATAAAGTAAGTCGTGACATTGACTTTGGATATACGCTTATTGGTTTTTGATTGGGACGGCACCTTGATGGATTCCGAGGCCCAGATAGTCACTTGTATGCACTCGGCCATTGGGGACCTTCAATTAGAGCCAAGATCCGACGACCAGGTACGGAACATCATCGGGCTCGGGCTTTGGGAGGCGATTGATGGATTATATCCAGGCCGGGACCGGCGATTTCACAAGACTTTCACGGCTCGCTACCGGCATTACTGGCTGCAGTCGATTGGTTCATCTCAACTGTTTGCCGGCGCAAGGGAGACCTTGCACGAACTTAAGAAGAAGGGGTATCAACTGGCCGTCGCCACGGGCAAAGGCAGAGTGGGTCTTGCCAAGGTGTTGCAGGAAACCGGGCTGGAAGCGATGTTTAATGCTACTCGCTGCGCGGACGAGTCCGGATCCAAACCACACCCGGCGATGCTGAATGACATCATGAGCGAGCTGGCTATCGAGCCTGGTTGCACCCTCATGGTTGGCGACACAGAATACGACTTGGAAATGGCGAGCAAGGCCGGGGCTCATAGCCTGGGATTGGCCTGTGGCGTACACAGCAATGAACGTCTGCTACGGCACCAACCGCTGGCTATTCTTAACGATATCCGAGAGCTTACCGGCTGGTTGGAGAAACAGTTAATAGGGACAGAAATATAATGGGAACAGAATCGAATTCCGTCCCCGACTCAACTTTTACAATGGTGCAATTATGAAAGACACTGAGCCCACGATAGGCGATATCAACATCGATACGGCTGAAAAGTCCGTAAAGCCCCCAAGTTGGGAAAAGGATCTGGTCAATCGTCTAGCCTTTGCTTCCCTAAACGAGCAGCGCCGTACCCGCCGATGGAGCGTCTTTTTCAAGAGCCTGCTGTGGCTATATCTATTCACCCTGTTAATCCTATTTGTGCAGCAAGGATTGGACACCAGCGGCCTGGGGACTAAGAAGCACACCGCGGTGGTGGATTTGCAGGGCATAATTGCGGAGGACATGGACGCCAGTGCAGATAATATGATCAAAGGCCTGCGTGCGGCGTTCAAGGATAAAAATACGGCCGGAGTAATCTTGCGTATTAACAGCCCCGGAGGCAGCCCGGTACAGGCGGGCTATATTAATGACGAAATTCATCGCCTGCGTGACAAGTATCCCGACATACCCATCTATTCAGTAGTAACCGATATCTGTGCCTCCGGGGGTTATTACGTGGCAGTGGCCAGCGACAGGATTTATGTCAATAAGGCCAGTATCGTAGGATCCATCGGTGTGCGCATGGATAGCTTCGGGTTTGTGGAGGCCATGGAAAAATTAGGTATTGAACGCCGCTTACTAACCGCGGGAGAACATAAGGGATTTCTGGACCCCTTCCTGCCGGAGAATCCAGCCGATGTGCAGCACGTGCGGGGCCTGTTAGGAGAGATTCATAGACAATTTATTACCGTGGTAAAACAAGGCCGCGGGGATCGCCTGAAAGACGACCCGGACCTGTATTCCGGGCTGGTTTGGAGCGGTGAAAAAAGCGTCGAACTCGGACTGGTGGATGGGCTCGCCAGCACCGGATTTGTGGCCCGGGAAATCATTGGTGTCGAGGAACTCAAGGATTTCACGCCGAGAACGGATTTTCTGGAACGTTTCGGCGACCGCTTGGGTATGGCCATGGCAAAGGGGTTGCAAAAGTTGACGACCGTACAATCATTGCGATGACCGGGAGCGAATTGCCGCGCATCGTATTGGCATCCACTTCACGCTATCGTCGCGAGTTGCTGCAGCGCTTGGGCATTCCCTTCGAAGTGCTGTCACCGGAGGTGGACGAAACACGACAAGATGGGGAATCCGCGCAAGAACTGGTGCGGCGTTTGTCGGAGGCCAAGGCATATGCAGGCGGCCGGCAAAACAATACCGCGCTG
>JAZFSS010000223.1:0-3583 GCA_036446275.1 Gammaproteobacteria bacterium
CTGATTAGCGTGCGCCTGGTAAGCCATGACTCCAGGCAGCGTCTCGACAAGTCCCTATTCCTGCGCCGTTTCACCCAGGCCCTTGCATTGCGTGAACGGTTGTTTAATGAACCCTTTTATCGTCTGGTCCACAGCGAGGCAGATGGGTTGCCCGGTCTTGTGGTGGACCGCTTTGACGAGCACTTGGTGGTGCAATGCACTACCGCCGGTATGGAGCGCCTTAAGAATGACGTTGTTGTGGCCCTGCAGGAGTTGTTACAGCCCAAGTCGATCTTGTTGCGTAATGATTCTGAGATTCGTGTCTTGGAGGGGCTGGAACGTTATGTGGAATCCATTGGCGACGTGCCTCAGTGTGTGCGGTTACAGGAAAACGGCGTTCAGTTTTCTGTGCCCCTGCAGGGCGGCCAGAAAACCGGCTGGTATTACGACCAGCGGGATAACCGCGCATCTCTATGGCGCTACGTAAATGGCAAGAAAGTGTTGGACTTGTTCAGTTACCTGGGTGCATGGGGCGTACAGGCGGCGGCGTTGGGGGCTGAGAAAGTCTTATGTGTGGATTCCTCGCATGCCGCCTTGGAGGGCGCCGGCCGAAACGCCGCGCTCAACAACGTAGAGGCGCGCGTGGAAACTTGCCATGGTGATGTCTTCGAGGTGTTGCGTGCCCTAGGGCGGGAAAAAAGACAATTTGACGTGGTGATATTGGATCCGCCTGCGTTCATCAAGCGTCGCAAGGATCATAAAAAAGGCACAGAGGCCTACCAGCGGCTGAACCGGCTTGCCCTGCGGGTGTTGTCCGAGGATGGAATTCTGGTTTCTGCATCCTGCTCCTTTCATCTTTCGCCTGAGCAGCTGCAAAACATCGTGTTGCAATCATCGCGCCGCGAAAGGCGCAGTTTGCAAATTCTGGAACGGGGTTTTCAGGCGGCGGACCATCCGGTGCATCCTGCGATCCCGGAGACCGCCTATCTTAAGGCGCTTTTCTGCCGGGTCCTGCAAGAATAGGCCGGTTAACTATTTCACGCTGATTGTATTGGCACTTTCCATTGGTTGCCCCCATAATTACGCGCCATGTTGACCTATCCAGAGATAGATTCCGTTGCCTTGCGCCTGGGACCCGTTGAGGTGCAGTGGTATGGGCTGATGTATCTCATCGGGTTTGTCGGCGGCTGGTGGCTGGGCCGCATTAGGGCTGGCCGGCCGGGTTCCGGCTGGCGGCCATTGGAAATAGATGACTTGTTATTTTATCTCGCCCTCGGTGTGGTGCTGGGTGGAAGAGTAGGCTACATGTTGTTCTATAACTTGGGGGAATGGCTGCAAAATCCATTGGAGATATTCCGGATTTGGCAAGGTGGCATGTCCTTCCACGGTGGCTTGTTAGGCGTATTGACGGCTTGTTGGTTGTATGGGCGCAAGACCCAACGTACCTTCTTTCAAGTGACGGATTTTATTGCGCCCCTTATTGCAATCGGTCTTGGCGCCGGGCGCATGGGTAATTTTATCAACGGGGAGTTATGGGGTCGTCCCACGGATTTGCCGTGGGGCATGGTGTTCCCCTTTGTGGATACACTGCCACGCCACCCCTCCATGCTTTATGAGGCCCTGCTGGAAGGGTTGGTGCTGTTTATAATTCTATGGTGGTTTTCCTCCCGGCGGCGGCCCACTATGGCGGTTTCCGGGTTGTTCTTGATCTGTTATGCAGCTTTTCGCATTGGTGTGGAGTACGTGCGTCAGCCGGATGCGCACTTGGGTTATCTGGCATTCGGGTGGGTGACGATGGGACAGGTTCTCTCATTACCGATGCTGATATTTGGCGTGCTGTTCTTGTGGATGGCATATCATCCGCCGATTAAAGACGTAGCACGCCGGTAAAGTCGATAGGGCGTAACGGAATAATGAGGTTTACGGGTTTGTGAAGCAGTACCTGGATCTTATGCGCCATGTGATCGCCCATGGCGTGCGCAAGGAAGATAGGACCGGCACCGGCACCTTAAGTGTGTTCGGTTATCAAATGCGCTTTGACCTGTGCCGGGGTTTTCCGGTTCTTACCACCAAGAAACTGCATCTTCGGTCCATTATTCACGAGTTGCTTTGGTTCCTTAAAGGCGACAGCAATGTCCGTTATTTACGTGAAAACAGCGTTACCATCTGGGATGAATGGGCTGATGAAAAAGGCGATTTAGGCCCGGTGTACGGGGTGCAATGGCGCTCTTGGCCCGCACCCAACGGCGACCGGATCGATCAGATCAGTCAGGCCGTGGATCAAATAAAGCATAATCCTGATTCCAGGCGGATTATTGTCAGTGCATGGAACGTAGGCGAAATTGAACGCATGGCGTTGCCTCCCTGTCATGCATTCTTTCAGTTCTACGTCGCGGACGATAAGCTCTCTTGCCAACTTTACCAGCGTAGCGCAGATATCTTTCTTGGCTTGGGCTTTAATATCGCCAGCTATTCGCTGTTGACCAGCATGATCGCTCAGCAGTGCGGCCTGGAACCGGGTGATTTCATCTGGACCGGGGGTGATTGTCATCTGTACCTAAACCACCTGAAACAGACCGAGTTGCAGCTTGGCCGCACTCCCTATGCGCTGCCCCGGTTAGTGATAAAGCGCAAACCGGAATCAATATTCGACTATTGTTTCGACGATTTCGAGCTTGTCGATTACCAACACCACCCTCATATAAAGGCCCCAGTGGCTGTGTAAGAAGATATTTTTATGGTGATAACGCTAATCGTTGCGAAAGATGAAAACAGTGTGATCGGTCATGAGGGGCGGTTGCCCTGGCACCTGCCCGCTGATATGAAGTATTTCAAGACGGTGACCATGGGTAAGCCGCTAATCATGGGGCGACATACCTATGAGTCCATCGGTAAGCCATTACCCGGGCGGACCAACATCGTTGTCACGAAAGATGCCGGTTACCAGGCCCCCGGATGTTTAGTCGTGCATTCCGTTGAAGAGGCCCTCACGGTAGTGGTGGATCATCCGGAAGTGATGGTAATGGGTGGCGCGACACTGTATGAGCAACTTCTGCCCAGGGCAAGCAAAATCTATGTCACGGAGGTGCATGCCCAGGTTACCGGGAACACGTATTTCCCAACATTCAATCTTGATGAGTGGCGGGAAGTAAGCCGTAGCGATCACGCGGCTGATGAAAACAACGCCTATGCATACTCTTTTGTTGTCTTGGAGCGCACATAGGGGTCGGATCACAGTTTTCTCTAATATTGCTGAAATAAAGACGTAGTCGTCAGAAACCGGTATCGATAAATTTACAATATTAGAGAAAACTGTGCTCTGACCCCATTAAGGAACCTCCGGGCACTGCAGGTGGTAACGTTTCGGTTCGCCATCCAGGCGCAGTGCCGAGAGTTTTCCGCCCCAGACACAACCGCTATCCAGGGGAAATATTCCGGTTTCGTTGCAAGATCCCAGGGTAGCCCAGTGTCCAAAAATTATGCGCAGCTCGCGGCTCTTGCGGTTTGGGTGTTTAAACCATGGCCTAAACCTGTCCGGTTGGCTGCCAGGGGGACCTTTCTCATTCAAGGCCATGTGGCCACGCTCATCACAGTAGCGCAGCCG
>JAZFSS010000224.1:0-2190 GCA_036446275.1 Gammaproteobacteria bacterium
AGTGGATCGAAACGCGGCCACCAGATCAGGGGGTAAGTGGCGAATAAAACCCACCGTATCCGCCAGCACCAAGGGGCCCAATCTTGGAACTTCCATGCGCCGTAGGGAAGAGTCCAAGGTTGCAAATAATTGGTCGGCAATATAAACGTCGCTGGCTGTCAATTGGGAAAATAGTGTAGATTTACCGGCATTCGTATAACCCACCAGCGATACCGCAGGCAGGTCGGCACGGCTGCGCGCGCGCCGGCCCTGTTGGCGCTGCCGGCGCACCTTTTCCAGACGGCGGTTAAGCGTTTTTATACGTGCGCTGATCAATCGGCGGTCGGTTTCCAATTGCGTCTCACCCGGACCACGCAGGCCAATGCCACCTTTCTGCCGCTCTAAGTGCGTCCACGCTCGCACCAAACGTGTAGACAGATAACGCAGTTGGGCCAGTTCGACCTGCAGCTTACCCTCGAAGGACCGTGCCCGCTGCGCAAAAATATCCAGAATCAAACCAGTACGATCCAGCACCCGGCAACCTAGCAAGTGTTCTAGATTTCTTTCCTGACTAGGAGAAAGGGTGTGATTAAACAACACCAAATCCGCTTGTTCCATCTGCACGCAGTCACGGATTTCGGTAGCCTTGCCGGAACCAACAAAATATTTGGGGTCGGGGCTAGCGCGGGTTGCGGTCAGGGTCGCTACTAATGTAGCGCCCGCGGAGGATGCTAGTTCAGTAAATTCCGAGAGATCTTCCTGGTCTTCAGCGGCAGGCAGGTATAGGTGAACCAGTACCGCGCGTTCGCCGTTACCTGGACGATCATTCAATCCAATGGCCCCGGTGAACTGGAAAAGGCCAAGCTAAATATTACCAGGCTCCGATTCACTATCCTCTGCTGCTTGCATACGCACATTACGAGCTGGTACAACAGTCGAAATCGCATGCTTGTATACCATCTGGCTTACACTGTTTTTTAGTAACACCACAAATTGGTCAAAAGACTCAATTTGCCCCTGTAACTTGATTCCGTTCACAAGGTAGATAGATACCGGCACCCGCTCCTTGCGCAAAGTATTTAAAAACGGCTCTTGCAGCGATTGCCCTCTAGCCATATTCATGTCTCCTTTTTTTTATCACGCGCGCCACCTTGCGTTTCCTAACGCCGTCAGCACGAACTTAAACCCGCCCGTCTCGCCGCCATGCAGTTGCGACGCCTAGGACGTAAGAGTAGAAGTGTAACACAGTCAGAGGCCCAAGTCGTCCAGAACCGCGCGGGAAATCAAGTGCTTACGTGTCTCCTCCAGGATGGACCCCGATTCCGCCGGCAGCACATAAATCGACGGTTCGCCTCGCAGCCAGGTCATTTGCCGCTTCGCATATTGGCGGGTCGCAACGACGGCGTGGCGAATCCAGGTATTTTCATCAGTGTCCCCGCTCAGATGCCGCCATGCCTGACGATAACCCACGGCCCGCATGGAAGTCATTTCCGGCCTTAGATCACCCCTTTCATAAAGTCCGCGTACCTCGTTGAGAAAACCTTGCTGTAACATTTGCTGGAATCGCTGTTCAATTCGCCGATGGAAGCATTCACGGTCGGCTGGAACAAGGGCTAATTTAACAAATCGGAAAGGGGCCGGCGCTTGCCTGCCCTGTTGATGCAATTCGCTTAGGGTACGGCCGGTAATCTCATACACCTCCAATGCCCGCTGAATCCGCTGCGGATCATTCTGGTGAATACGTTGCGCGGACTCTGGATCCACTGCCGCCAGGCGCTGGTGCATTAATTGCCAGCCGTATTGTCGAGCATCCGATGCCAATGACGCGCGAACTTCTGAGTTCGCCGGCGGCAGTTCCGAAAACCCCCTTTCGAGGGCGCGGAAATAGAGCATGGTTCCACCCACCAATAGCGGTATGCGGCCTAACGCGTGAATCTGTTCCATTTCCTTGATGGCGTCATCCCTGAAACGGCCGGCGGAATAGGGCTCCGCGGGATCCAGAATATCGATCAGCCTGTGGGGGGCAATACGGCGAAGTTCTGCATCCGGCTTCGCCGTACCGATATCCATACCCCGGTACACCATGGCCGAGTCTACGCTAATGATATCGAGGGGTAGCTGCCGCACCAGCTCCACAGCCAATTCAGTCTTGCCCGACGCCGTCGGCCCCATCAGCAACACTGCGGCCGGCAGGCGCTCTTGAGTGGCATC
>JAZFSS010000225.1:0-5100 GCA_036446275.1 Gammaproteobacteria bacterium
CCGGAGGTCTCTTGAATTCGGTGGCATGCTACACAGGACCCTGAAACATCGCTTGTGCTACCTATCCGTTCTATAATAAAGATGTAGCGAGGGATTAACGCGACGAAGAAACTTAATTCGAACGCCTTTTATTACCCGTCGCGAGGCGCTCGACAAGTACTCACAGTTCAGGCGGGAGGAGGTGACAACCGTGCCGAAGTTTATCGATTTCCATCCCATGAATCCGTTCACGGCGGACGAGCTGAACAAGTTACAAAATGCGCCGCCCGACGAGTTCGGGGTCACGCACCACGACATCCTGTTCAGCGAGAAGGACAACAAAATCTTTTGCGTGCTGGACGCCCCGAACGCCGAGGCGATCGAGAAGCATCATGCGAAGGCCGGCATCAAGTGTGACTGTATCCACGAAGTGAAGTCGACGCGCGGGTGACGGAAGCCCTTGGCCGGCGTCCGTAACGCAAATAGGGGACAGACCACGTTTAATTGACCAGTTGAACTACTGACTTCATTGTAGTGAGGCAGACACGGAGGTCCACGATGCCACTACGCGCGCGCCTGACGTTACCAGGAGACAGATTAATCGTGGTCTGTCCCCTGCTCTAGACCCAGGAAACCCATGCCAAAGTGGTTGAATTGGCCCAGGAATCCCGGGGTCACTACCCGATTGCCGTATAAGTACCCACCTTACTGCGGCGGTGATGTGATGTTCAAGTTAAAGACCACATTGACACCTTGAAACCAATATTCCACCATTGCGAAACCGGGTACACCATCTCCATCTCCATCCACAGACGCCAAGTTAAATATCTGTCCCTTTGCCCCCAAATCGTCGGAGATGCCAGTTGATCCGGTATAGACGCCGTTGACGTCCCATAGCACCGCAATATCTATATTACATCCATCCTTTCCACAGGGGCTTCCGATAACATCGGGACCCCAATCCATGAGCATATGGGCTCCTAGTTGTCCAGGTCCAACGGTTAGCCGTATCAACTTACCGCCCAGATTTGTGGTGCCAAATTGGGTCGACTCCATCCAGTCCAGACCTGTATCGAATACATACTCGCCGGGGCCGAAGATGCGCACCTCGCGTGCCTGCCAGGACCAGGCAAAAAACGTACTCGGCGAGGACAGGGTGGCATTTACGTTGGTGGAATTTGCATCTGTATTAAGGCTGCCGTCCCAGGTGAACATCACATCTGTCGACCCCACGAACACCCCGGGAGCCGGATAGAAACCAAAATGGCAACAATGCACGATGGTTACCTTGTCGGGTGAAAACACCCCACTTGTAAATGTGCCGGTTGCCCTTGCTACCATCCCTGGTTGAATGGCAGAGAAAAATCCCGCCCGGGTAATCGGATGAATATCTCCCTCCGAAAATCCCAGATTGTCCTCTAATGCTGTGGTATCCACGGTCGTGCCGGCTATGGAAAACACTGGGTCGGAGATAGGCGCGTCTACGGGTCCTTCAATCGCCACACTAGGATCAGTGGTTGTGTTCACTCTCTCCACACGGGACGCAATGACTCCTGCGCTGGTATCTTCAATATTCACAACCACCCGATCGCCAACGCTAATATTCGCAAGAGAAAATTCGCGAATGTTCGCATCGCTTTTATCCAGCATTACGGTAAAGTTATCTACCAGTACGGTCTTTCCTAGCAGTTTGATGGTGTTTTGCGCTGAATTAATCTCATCAACTATGGCTTCAATAATCCCAAGCGATTTTGGGGTAAAGGTAATGCGAGTCGCCACCAACAGTTCGTCTGTGTTGACATGGCCTTCCACACGCAACACGGTATCTACAGCAATATCATTGCGTGTGCCGTTTACATACTCCGTCGCGTCATCGACTAATACTGAGCTGCCGCCCAGAAAGAACTGATCGCCGGACAGGGCTTGCGTGACTATTCCTTCAATACTAACCAGCTCGATCGGTGGTCCGGTCAAGGGGCTGCCTACCTTTTCCACGCTTGAGACCAGAAATATCTTTTCTTCGTTCTGGCCGGCTCCACCGGTTTCCCCCGAGAGGGTAACGCGAATCAGAATCCCCTCTTCAGTCAATCCGTTAGGCATATTGATCAGCTGGGCGGAGGAGAAGTCGAATGTCTGGTCGCCGATCTTGAAGGTACTGGCATCTAAATCCAGGTCGCCAACCAGGCCTTGTAGCGTGGATACCAGCGGCGTCGTGACCAGCTTCTCGATGTAGCTGGCTAACACTGTTCCGTTGGAGTCCACTAGGCCGCTGACCGCGATAATATCCCCCTCCGCCAAGCTATCCGCATCGGTATTCACGAAACTCGTGCGTTCATCAAAAATGACCCTTTGGCCAACTGCAATAATGGATCTTGTGTCTGTATCCACCACATCAATTGCGCCAAGGACATTGAAAGAAAACTCAACAGTCTCCGCCAGTCCGGTGAAGGTTGCCGTATCAACCTCTCCTTTAACGACGACGATCATTCCCACTTCCAGTTGATCCACGGTCCCACTTTCACCATTGAAGTCGACGGTGGCGCCGTCTGTATCAAACCGGATACCGCCTGCGACCACGCTCCCGAATCCTGTGATGGTGCCCTTGGCGAGGCCTGCCGCCCTTACGATACCGGTACCGCTGGTACCTCCTTCCGCAGATTTTCCGGTATCGAAATTACATGCGAAAAGAGCCCCGATAATAGAAAAGAGGAGTGTTAAACGAATAGTTAATGATGTAATGCACTGTTTCATGGCTACACCTCACTCTTTGAATTGTTCTTCAAAGTAGTAGATACTAACAACGGCTCGCTTGCGACCGGTCCCGTCTACTTCAGGATTCACGTCCCTGTCACAATTGGCCATTTCTTGGTCTAAAGCCTCCACTGTGGCTTGGCTTCTGTTAACGATTTTTTGCCGCAACTCGGAAATTAATTCCTCCGGAATATTGTTGTACCAGACCTTGCGCTGAAAAAATGTCTCATCAGGTTCGCATACTAGATTGTGATCGATTGTAGAGATTAGATCGGTAACGTCGGTTCCGAGTATTGTTATCTTTTCAACAATATCAGCCCGCGGAACATAGGCATTTGTTACCAACTTAATCCGGCCATCATTGAGATTGGTAACTGCACCACTATGTAGAAGCTCTTCCAGTATCGTACGGGCGGGTATATCCCCGCTAAATCGTTTTGCTAAGGAGCTAAAACTTCCCGTTTGTCCCTCAAAAGGCAACGCAGAAGGTCCGCCCCGTTTATTTTGAAATTCCGGCTCCCTTACCCACGCGCTTATTACTCTGGATGCTCGGTTGTGATGTTCCAGTGAAAGAAAATGTCCGTCTTCATTCAGATTTCTTATGCGCAAGACTTCCTTGCGAGTCAGACCGGTAATGGTTGCGATCCGGGTGGTGGTTTGTTCTTTCCCTGGAATTTCAAAATCATTCTCTGCGACGCGCACGTAGGTCTGTTTGGCGATTTCATAAAAGGCCCCGATAGACATGCCGTTGCGCAGGAGTATGCGTATTAGCGGCGCCAGTATCATGGCGATTGCAGAACTCAGTGCTTTTTTTTTGGTATCAGAACCCATGGCTGATCCGATGGTAAATATTCATGGGAAATATATCCCATATGTCATTAAGTGGGATAATAATCCCACGTCATGCTAATGTCAATAGCAGCAGGAAAGTATTATTACCTATTGATATTATTAATATAAATACTGTATCGATGTTTGTAATCATTCCAGGCTTGCCGAGTTAAGCCTCGAACTAGGACTAATCGAAGACTCCAAGCCGCTATCTTCAGGTCGCCGGGTACCCGTTGGAAGACTGTAGGGGGGTGCAAACAAATGGCGACGTGGCATGGAGCACCGGTAAGGAGTAAAGCAGGTCGCCTAAGGTTTAGTTTTGGTCGAGGGGTAAAAGGGGGGTAAAAGGGGTCGGTGACAAATGATTCTAATTCTCATTTGTCACCGACCCCTTTTTATTTGGCGGGGTTCGTGCTGGTCCGGACTCAACGTCAAAATAGTAAAACGATTGCAATGTAGTGATCCATCGGCTGCGCGTCAACGCGTCTGAGGGGCGGGTCGATAAACAGACTGACAGGGGCCGTTTTCGTGGTCTGTCGAGAAGAAAAGCCGGGGGTTGGCGGTGACGGGTGCAGGGGTATCCGCGCCGGCCAAAGCTTAGTTGACCGAGGGAGATTACCCGTTCCGGACGTTCAAGCTGGCCACCCACCGCTCCACCTGATAGCCTGACGCTCAAGACCCACTCGCAAGGACGCGATCATGTTGTCGTGTTGTAAACCTCCCCTAATCAGTACCACCCTAAACTATAGTTTGTTTCATAGACGCCTCCTTTTCACCTTTGGTTTCAGTGGCATAACTTACCACTTTGAGGTATCCATCATTGATGGTAGCCCTCGTCTCTGTTAAAAGGGGGGCGTCTATATCTTCTATACGCGGTTAACTGTGCGTCCAGATGAGAGCAGTGGATAGTGGGTGGTTGCGGATAGTTAAGGATTCGTAAGACGATCCCGCTATACTAGTACTATAGATAAAACCATTTATTTTTTGAGGAACAACGTCATGCAATTTACCATTACTGTAGATCGGGACGAAGACGGTGCCTGGATCACCGAATGTCCTTCGATACCAGGCTGCGTCAGCCAGGGAGCAACAAAAGACGAAGCTATTACCAACATCCAGGAAGCCATCCAGTTATGTCTGGACGTCAGGGCCGAACGGGGAATGCCCTTGACCATTGAGACCCGGCAACTGGAAGTGGCGGTTTAATGCCAGGCCTGCCTGCGCTCAGTGGCCGTAAAGTCGTGAAAGTCTTTGAGTCCCTTGGGTGGGAGATGGTTCGACAACGAGGCAGCCATATCATCCTGGTCAAAGAGAATCATCACGCCACACTTTCCGTGCCCGATCATAAAGAAGTCGCCAAGGGTACATTGCGCTCCCTTATCCGCATTGTCGGGATTACCGTTGAGGCATTTTGTAGGGCTGCTAAATAACCAGAAAACATCCCCCCTTAGGTTTTCTTTAAAAACCATATTGACCAGTTCAACATCAATCGCAGTCAATGTGCTTTCATCATCAAGGACAATTCATCCCGGTGTCATT
>JAZFSS010000226.1:0-4922 GCA_036446275.1 Gammaproteobacteria bacterium
GCGCCCTTGGGCCGTAGAGTGGAAAACTCGTAGCCGATACCGCAACCTGCCTTCAGGGTCAGGCCGGCCTCGTGCACCTTCTGCAAGATGTCGTCCATGGAATCTCGCACAATTCCGGAGACTGTGCAGTTGATCGTGGAGGTGGCCGGCTTATGCTTCCGAGCACCAGCGTTAGAGGTAATGCGGCCCGCGGGGATAGCGCCCCGCCGCAGGGCCCACACAAACTCTTTATACCAGTATTCCCGCAACTCTCCGGTGGGCTCTACATCAGCCAAGGAGCGGGCTACCCGGCAATAGGTATCATCGATTGTCTCATCAATGATGTCCCCATCCTTTGTCTTTAGGCGGTACTTTTTATCCCAGATGTCATAGGACGCATCCTGATACGGAATCTCGGTAACCCGGCATGGGACAGCGGTAAGATGTGCGGACTTCATTATGTTGCGTGGCTCCCTAAGTTTGTCGTTCTTTTAGACTCTTCAGTGCCAAAACCGGTTCTTTCCAGCTAGTTTTTAACCTGCTCCAGCCAGCATTGACGGCACAGTATTTGGATACACAAGATGTTGTGGTTACCAGTCGAAGCCTATGCCCATGATTGGGGCCTGTCAAGGGGTCTACTTAAAGAATTCTTCCTCAAAAATATACTTTAAAAATAAACAGTTATAAAATATACGAAACCTAAATTATTGATTCCTTTGCGTTCGCTTTTTGAATACCTAAAACACTACATCTTGTGTCTCCAAGTATCCGGGCTTCGGCCCCGGAAAGCCACCCTAAAGGCCCTAAAAAGGCATTTCTCCGGCCACCCCCCCCCTTGAAATTTATCAGTTCGCCTATATTTCGGGAATAAGCAATCGTGCAACAATTTTATTGGAGGCCATTATGAATTTGAGCTACTACGAACCTTGGAGCCTGTTGAACCAGATGCAGCGAGCCCTGCGCGTTCCCGCTTATCAGGCATTAGCCGGTACCACGCCGGATGAGCCCGGTGAAGTGGTTACCAGCGACTGGATGCCGGCGGTGGACATCAAAGAGGAACAGGATCGCTTTGTGCTTATTGCCGATATTCCGGGTGTGCAGCCCGATGATATCGATATCACCATGGAGAACGGCATCTTGGCCCTGAAGGGAGAACGAAGCCATGAGACCGAAGAGGGGCGCGCGGATTACCGTCGTATGGAACGGCTTCGCGGTACCTTTTACCGGAGCTTCAGCATGCCCGATACGGCGGATGCCGATCAAATTCACGCCAAGTTTAAAAACGGTGTGCTGGAAGTGGTGATTCCAAAACAGGAAAAACTACGGCCTCGCAAGATTGAGGTGCAGCAGCAGTAAGCAACCGCAAATCGGGTTCGGATTCGATGTTCCGCCTGAGGGGGTACTAGTTATAGCGAAGCCCTTATGGGAAAACCTGACTGTGACCCCGGACCTTCCTTCTACCCCCGCGTTTCGCGGGGGCATGTCCATTATAGCAACGCAGGACAGCCATCATTAGGCCAACGCTGTACGTGCTGAACGTTTGCGTTCGTGCGCTTTAAGCTGCTTTTTGCGCAGCCGGATATGCTTCGGCGTCACTTCCACCAGTTCATCGTCATCAATAAATTCCAGTGCCTGTTCCAGGCTCATTCTGATAGGGGGTATGAGAAGGATATTTTCGTCCGTGCCCGCTGCCCGGATATTGGTAAGCTGCTTGGCCTTTAACGGATTTACCACCAGATCGTTGCTACGGGAGTGGATACCGACAATGGAGCCTTCGTAGACTTCTTCGCCGTGACCAATCAGCAATCTACCCCGTTCTTGCAGGTTGAATAAGGCATAGCCTAGCGCCTTACCCGTGGATTTGGATACCAATACCCCGTTAACCCGCTGTCCAAATTCGCCCGGTTTGATGGGTCCGTAATGGGAGTAGACACTGTAAAGCAGGCCGGTGCCTTGGGTCGCCGTAAGGAATTCGGTGCGAAAACCGATGAGTCCCCGTGACGGCATAACATAGTCCAATCGTACCCGGCCTTCGCCGTCCGGCATCATGGCGGTAAGTTCGCCGCCACGTTCACCCAATTTTTCCATAACGGTGCCTTGATGCGCTTCCTCAATGTCAACGGCAAGCTGTTCGTAGGGCTCCTGGCGTTTGCCGTTTTGTTCCTTGATAATGACTTCGGGCCGGGAAACACCCAACTCATATCCCTCTCGCCGCATGGTTTCGATGAGTATGGCAAGATGCAGCTCCCCACGCCCGGAGACCTTGAATTTATCCGGGTCGTCAGTGCCCTCCATACGCAAGGCCACATTGTGCATCAGCTCTCGATTAAGACGTTCTTGGATGTTCCTTGAGGTAACGTACTTTCCATCACGTCCGGCAAAAGGCGAATTGTTGACTTGAAAGGTCATACTGACCGTAGGTTCATCTACCATCAGGGGCGGCAAGGCCTCCACGTTAGCCGGATCGCACAAAGTGTCGGAAATATTCAACCCATCCACGCCTGTAAACGCGATAATGTCACCGGCTTGTGCCGCAGGTACTTCGGTACGCTCCAGACCTAGAAAACCCAGAATTTGCAGGACTCGCCCATTACGGCGCCCGCCTTCCTGATCGATAACCACTACCGGCATATTGGTCTTCACTTGGCCGCGAGCGATGCGACCGATACCAATCACGCCCACGTAGCTGCTGTAGTCCAGCGCACTGACCTGAAGCTGAAAGGGGCCTTGCGCATCAACTTGGGGAGGGGCGACTCGTGTCACTATGGTTTCAAAAAGGGGCGTCAGATCGTCACTGAGATTGTCAGGTTCCATACCGGCGCTACCCTGTAGCGCCGAGGTATAGACGACGGGAAAATCCAGCTGCTCTTCGGTTGCACCCAGGCGGTCAAATAGGTCAAAGGTCTGATTAAGAACCCATGCCGGTCGCGATCCCGGCCGGTCCATCTTATTGATGACTACAATCGGTCTGAGCCCCAGCGCAAACGCCTTCTGTGTAACAAAGCGCGTTTGCGGCATAGGACCTTCCACGGCATCCACCAGTAGCAATACTGAATCCACCATTGATAGCACGCGCTCCACCTCCCCACCGAAATCGGCATGGCCAGGGGTATCAACGATATTAATCCGGTATCCGTTCCACCAGATGGCGGTATTTTTCGACAGAATCGTGATACCACGCTCCCGCTCCAGATCGTTGGAATCCATGACCCGCTCGGGGACGCCGGCCCGTTCGTCCAACGTGCCCGACTGGCTCAGCATCCGGTCAACCAGGGTGGTCTTACCGTGATCCACGTGAGCGATAATGGCGATATTTCGCAACTTATTGATCATAATAGAATAATTGGCCCGCGATCGCGGTTAAGGCTGTTAGGGGCAGCGATTATACAGAAGCGACAAGCAAATAGGGGTGTTGAGGAAACGTTCCCGTTTTCCACTCAAGTCAGGTAAACTTGGGGCAATTGCACCGTGTGCAGGTCATTTCAGAAGTTCCCACCTGGTTCTATCTCGTAAATTTCCTTGCATGACCTGCAATTGAATATCCGGATATTCGACTTACTAAAGGTAATTTGCATGGCTACAGGTACTGTTAAATGGTTTAACGAATCCAAGGGTTACGGTTTTATTTCTCCCTCCGACGGCAGTGCGGATGTCTTTGTACACTTTTCGGCGATCGAAGGCGACGGCTATAAATCGTTGGCAGAGGGTCAGACCGTTAGTTTCGAGGTGGAAAAGGGCCCCAAGGGGCTTCAAGCAGCCCAGGTTAAAGCTGAGAGTTAAAATCGTTATTGGTCTATCAAATTCTGAACCCCGCAGGTGTATGCGGGGTTTTTTGTCAGCTTATCCAGCCGAAGCTGGATCTTATTCTTAAGCGAGTACGAATCGTGAAAAAAATGTTTGTTGGAAATTTACCTTCTGATGCATCGGAAGACACTATAAATACGTTGTTTTCTGAATTTGGCAAGGTGCGCTCAATACGCTTAGTGTCCGACGTATTTACAGGAAAATGCAAAGGTTTTGGGTTCATCGAAATGGAAGGCCATGAGGCAAGAGCGGCCATTGAAGGGCTCAATGGTAGAACTATTGGCGGAAAACTCCTACAGGTTCGATACGACGATCCACGCGCGAGCGCAAAAAGGAAGCACAAGAGATAGACAAGGCTATGCGCGCTAATAAGAATTATTAACGATATCAGCTTAGCGCAGCAGCAACCGATTACGTTCCTGGCGAATACCGTGTGATGTGTCATACATACCGGCGACCGTAAGCGTGGTTGCCTTTACGGATCAGGACACGCTCTAGATATAAACTTCTGGAGAATTACCGGGCTGTGGACTGGTATGTTTATATAATTCTCTGTACCGACGACTCCCTGTATACGGGGATAACAATTGACGTTGAACGGCGTTTGTCCCAGCACGCCGCCAAGCGAGGCGCCAAATACTTCCGGGGCCGTGCACCTCGGCGGTTAATATATCTGGAAAGCAGACATACCCGCAGTTCCGCGACCCGACGCGAGGTGGTAATAAAGAAGATGCAGCGTGTCGAAAAAGACCGGCTGATCTTATCAAAGACGAACGAAGCCCCGGCCAGCTAAAGATAACCACAGCGGTTGCCATACCTACTTAGGATGATTTTCCCGGTTGCGATTTGATATATACGTCGCGCTTGGGATAGGGGATCTCCACCCCCTCTGATTGGAAACGTTTATAAACCTCTGAATTTAACGCGTCCAGCACCCGGCCCCTTAGTACCGGTTTATCCACCCAGCAGAGCAGTTCAAAATTGAGTCCGGAATCGCCAAAGGTGCGAAAGCGCACCCGGGGCTCTGGAACCTCGCAGACCATTTCCTCTCCGGTTGCCACTTCCGTCAGGATCCGGCGCACCTGATCGATGTCGGATCCATAGGCAACGCTGACTGCAACGCGAATACGAAACTTTTC
>JAZFSS010000227.1:0-4441 GCA_036446275.1 Gammaproteobacteria bacterium
CCACTATGAAAACTTTCCCGTGGCGTCTTGGCTATTGCCTAAGAAATTCCGAGATCCTATTGCCGCTATCTACTGTTTTGCCCGTACCGCCGATGATTTTGCCGACGAAGGCGTCATTGCGCCACAAGTTCGTCTCGACGAACTAGGTAAGATGGAAAAGATCCTGGATAATATAACGCAAGGCGAATACCCCTCGGAACCTTACTATGCAGCCCTTGCCGACACTATTCACTCCTATTCTTTGCCGATTCAACTGTTTAAAGATCTACTAACGGCATTCCGCCAGGATGTAACCAAGCAACGCTACGCCAGTTTTGATGAGCTAATGAACTACTGCCGCTACTCGGCCAACCCGGTGGGACGACTGCTACTGCATTTGTATAAGGCGCAGGAACCTGCTGATCTTGAATGTTCAGACTCGATTTGCTCCGCCTTACAGCTGATCAACTTTTTGCAGGACTTGCACCAGGATTACACAGAGATGGGGCGGATCTACATTCCACTGGATGAATTACAGCGATTTGGGGTAACGGAAGACAACATCGCCCATCGCATCAGTAATCAAGCCATGGGCCGGTTAATGGAATACCAGATCAAGCGGGCCACTGCGATGTTGAGTGCCGGAGCACCTTTATGCAAGCGGTTGAGTGGGCGGGCGGGTCTGGAACTGCGGCTGATCGTATTGGGTGGCCTGCGCATTTTGCAGCGGCTAAGAAACCAGCAGAATAACTTATTCGGCCGGCCACGGCTCACCACGACAGACTGGATATGGATGTGCCACCACGCCGTTACCGGAACATTTCCCACATGAAAAATTGGCAATCGTACGAGAGCATTAGAACTCTCGCAAAGACGCAAAGAATTTACTGCTTTTCCTTTGCGTGCTTGGCGGCTTTGCGAGATTAATAGTCATCATGGTATTGATTCCAGACAGCAGTGGGCGAATGCCGGAATAACGGGAATTTGAAAAACACATAGATACTAAAACCTTTCTACCCTTCTTATAGCCGCACCATAGATAGACGTTTAAATACGTTCGGACCATGTCGCCCAACGAATATTGCCACCAGAAGGCCTCTGCCAGCGGATCCAGCTTCTACTATAGCTTTCTATTTCTGCCGCAAGCACAGCGCTCCGCCATCACCGCCTTATACGCCTTTTGCCGTGAAGTAGACGACGTAGTGGACGAATGCAGCGAGCCGCAGCTCGCGCAAATAAAGTTGCAATGGTGGAGAGAGGAAATTCAACAAACCTTTGCAGGCAGTGCCCGGCATCCGGTCACACAGGCACTGCAACCATGCCTGTCCACCTTCGATCTACCCATAGAACATTTTTTAGAAATTATTGATGGCATGCAGATGGATCTTGAGCAGACGCGGTATCAATGTTTTGACGATCTTGCCTCCTATTGTTATCGGGTAGCCGGCGTGGTGGGCCTGATGTCAGCGGCAATATTTGGTTTCCGCGATCCTGCCACCATGGATTATGCGCGAGATCTGGGCACTGCGTTACAACTGACCAATATCCTGCGGGATCTTCGCGAAGATGCGGCACGTGGACGAATCTATATTCCGGAGGATGAAATGCGCCAACATGAAGTGAATCCGGAAGATATTCTCAATCTTCGTGACAGTGAAAACCTACGCGCACTACTGACGTTTCAGGCACAAAGGGCACACCGGTACTACGAGCAGGCATTACGACAACTGCCCGATGAGGACCGCTACCGGCAGCGTGGTGGACTGATTATGGCGCAAATTTATCGTACCATCCTGAGAGAAATTGAACGGGACGGTTTTCAAGTAATGAAACGGCGTGTGGCGCTTACGCCGGTGCGAAAACTCTGGATCGCCTGGCGTACTGCACGCCGGGAAAAGCGCATTTCCAAACGCCATCAACGTCAAGCATCTAAAGAATAAACCGGTGTCAGACAACGCAAACGATGACCCGCATGCTGTCGTGGTGGTAGGCGGAGGCTGGGCCGGGCTTGCCGCGGCTGTGGACCTAACGGATAGCGGATTTCCAGTTACGCTCATAGAAGCGGCACCGCGACTGGGTGGCCGGGCCCGGACCATTGCCTTTGGGGACCAGTGGGTCGACAACGGCCCTCATGCATTGGTAGGCGCATATCACGAGTTATTCGGTTTGCTGAACCGTCTGAAACTGGATGTGTCGGAACTGTTTCTACGCCGGTCGCTGAAACTGAACATGCGGTCTCTTGACGGCAATGACACCCAGATTCGAACCGCCCCGTTACCGGCACCACTGCATATGGCCGCGGGGTGTATAACCGCCAGCGGTTTATCCCTTGGTGAGCGGTTACGATTGTTACGCTTTGGACGTCGCATATCGACAGCCGGTCAGGAACTAGAAGAAGACATCAGCGTGGCAGCACTATTAGACGCACAAGGACAGTCTAACCGCCTTATTGAAACCCTCTGGGAACCACTTTGTGTAGCGGCATTGAACACACCGATTAAAACGGCATCGGCACAACTGTTCCTGCGAGTACTTCGCAATACTTTTTGCGGCGCGCGGGCCAATTCGGATTTTCTGATTCCCCGCGTAAGCATGGCCGAGATATTACCCGAACCAGCGCAACAGTTTATCGAAAGCAAGCATGGAAAAATCATAGTAGGCAGCCGAGTACACCGGCTGTGCATTACTGGCGAGGCAATAACCGGAGTCGAGTTAGCAGACCATACGATCAAAGCCCGGCATGTAATTATGGCCGTGGCGCCTACAGCATGCCTGGAACTGTTAGCGCCTCATTCAGTTTTACAACAAGTTTACCGGCAAATTAATCGATTGGATCATTACCCGATTTGTTCGGTGTACCTACGATACCCACGGAATGTTCAACTGGAAAACCACATGATCGGCATCATCGGGGGTACCGCGGAGTGGATGTTTGACTATCGGTTGTGCGGACAGCCTGGTCTTATGGCCATCATCATCAGTGGCCCAGGCCCCCATATGGACTTACCCAATAACGAGCTCTGCGCACGTTTGATTGGTGAAATCGCGCAGTTATATCCCCACTGGCCAAGGCCCGATTCCACCATGGTCATTCGCGAAAAACGCGCCACCTTCGCCAGCGTGGTCGGCGTGAACTCCCGGCGACCGGGCCATCGAACACCGGTTAAAGGTTTGTGGCTGGCGGGAGATTACACCACAACCGGATTACCCGGCACTTTGGAAGGCGCGGTAAGCAGCGGGTTGCGTTGCGCAGGGGCGATCATCCACGACCAAAGCGACGTTGGTAGTGGTGGGCCCGGGTGACAATGTCTTTTTTTAGTAGGTTCTTATGCGCCCGGAAAGCCCTTTTACGAGGTATTCCAGAGGGGTATGATCTGGTCGGGACCACTTGCAGGCTATCACAGGTAACCGCTGAGAGTGTTGCAAGACCCACCCTTTGGAAAAAGATGAATGGCCAGATCTGGAAGTTCAGATAACTAAGACCCATACAAAGAGGCGGATTCACTCTACTGCTGCTTTTTAAGTGATTGGTTCCAGACGCTATTTATCCCTGCATGATGCTTGTTTGCACTTTACAAAGATCTAGCGATATCATAATGGCTACTCTTACTGAATAAAGCAATTAAAACGGTAATGAGACAAACTTCTGCGGGGGAGGATTATGTTACATAGAAAATTCCTATTGCAGTTATTGGTTCTGCTGGTAGCTGCTATCGTTTCCACGGCATCAATTGCCGATCATTCATGGGGAAAATTCAAATGGAAGCCTTCGAGCATCCCGTTTAATTTAAACTTGGGTGATAATGTCGATTCGAGCTGGGATGGTCATCTGCTTAGTGCTTCTACTGATTGGTCCGTATCCACAGTGCTTGGCACCACCGTAATTTCAGGATCTACTGATCCCATATCGTGCAGCCCTGAATCCGGCAATATTCAGGTATGTAATGCAGCCTATGGTAATACCGGATGGCTGGGCATCGCCCAAATATATGGGCGTGGAACTACAATTACCGCCGGTGTCATTAAGGTTAACGACACTTATTACAATACCGCATACTACAACACACCGGCATGGCGACAAGTGGTTATGTGTCAGGAGATCGCTCACACGTTCGGGCTGGCTCATCAGGACGAAACGTTTGATAACGTGAACCTGGGGACTTGTATGGATTACACAGATGACCCGGATGGTAGCATTGATGACGAGTTGAGCAATATATCCCCGAATCAACATGATTATGATCAATTAGCGAGCATGTATGCTACAGACGATGGAGGGGGCGGTGGTGGCGGCTGCAACCCAAAGTCCAAGAAGTGTAATCAAGCCTCTGCCGCAGGTGGCCATGCTCAATGGGGTCAATTGGTGTCCGGACATGGTGGCACCGAGATTTATGAACGGAGTTTAGGCGGCGGCCGCAAAGTCATTACCTTTGTCACTTGGACGCTTGAACACGCTGATAGT
>JAZFSS010000228.1:0-10343 GCA_036446275.1 Gammaproteobacteria bacterium
GGTCTGTTACCTTGCCGTGGGCCCCGGCGCCGATGCCCAGATAATCCCCGAAGTGCCAGTAATTTAAATTATGACGGCAACGTTGACCGTGGCGGGCATATGCAGACACCTCGTATTGCGCATACCCATTTTGCTCAAGCAGTCGTTGCCCCTCTTCCTGCATGGACTCTATGAGGGCTTCTCCCGGTAGTCGCGGGGGTCGATGATAAAAATGGGTATTGGGTTCAATGGTGAGCTGGTACCAGGATAGATGGCCGGGCCGAAATTGCATCGCCAGGCGCAAATCATCCAGGGCCTGATGCTGATGCTGGCCTGGTAATCCATACATTAGATCCAGATTAAAATTTTTGAACCCAGCGAACTGCGCCGTCTCCGCCGCACGCACCGCCTCTTCCCGCCCATGTATACGACCAATACGCTGTAGTAACTGTGGCTCAAAACTTTGTACCCCAATCGACAAGCGATTAATACCAGCGGCATGAAACTCAGCAAACTTTCCCTGCTCCATGGTACCGGGATTGACTTCCATGGTGACCTCCAGGTCCGCTGCCAGGGTCATTCGATTACCGATACCCGTTAGCAAATTCTCTATGGACTGTGGTGAAAAAAGGCTGGGTGTACCGCCACCCAAAAAAATACTTTGCACGGGTCTTCCTTGCAACCGTTCCAACTCCTGATCCAGGTCTGCCAGCAATGCACGTACATAACGCTGTTCCGGAATATCACCCTTTGACTCATGGGAATTGAAGTCACAATAGGGACATTTGCGCACACACCAAGGGATGTGTACGTACAGGCTAAGAGGCGGAAGCGCAGTAAAATGAAACGTCACTGATATTTGATTTCCTTGCAAGGAATCCCATAGCTTTTATAGTACACATTTACATAGCGGGTAACCGCTGCACCAATTGCCTCAGGGCCTGGCCACGGTGACTCAGGGTATTCTTGACCTCTGGGGCCAGTTCCGCCGCGGAGCAATCATGGGTTGGAACGTAAAACACCGGATCGTAACCAAACCCATTTTGCCCGCGGGGCTGCCGAAGAATCCTGCCGTACCAGGTACCCTGGCAGATCAATGGCGTTGGATCCCGCCAATGCTCCAGATACACCATCAGACATTGGAAGCGGGCCATGCGCTGGGCGTCCGGCAGGTCTTCCATTCGTTCCAGTAACCTATCCAAATTCTCCCGGTCGCTCGCACCGAGTCCGGCGTAACGCGCGGAATAGATTCCCGGTTCGCCGCCCAGCGCATCCACTTCCAGACCGGAGTCGTCAGCAATGGTTGGTTGGCCTGTAAATTGCGCAGTACTACGCGCTTTCAGGATCGCATTTTCCACAAAGGTCAGCCCCGTCTCTTCCACGTCCGGGGCACCTAGTCGGGATTGAGGCACTATTTCTAAATCCGGCCCAGTAAGCAATTCGTTAATTTCACGGACCTTACCGGGATTGTTGCTGGCCAGAACAATCTGTTTCATTGGGGAGCAGCGGCCTTTTTTACTGCTGAGCCAGCGCCTGCTGCTGCTCGGTAATAAGTTGTGAAATGCCTTGCTTGGCCAGCTCCAACATAGAATCCAATTCCTGGCCGGAAAAGGGATGACCTTCCGCGGTTCCCTGCACCTCAATGAATTGCCCGGCATCATTCATGACCACATTCATATCGGTTTCCGCATTACTATCCTCCTGGTAATCCAGATCCAACACGGCAATACCCTGATAGATCCCTACGGAAACCGATGCCACCAAGCCGATTAGTGGATTACGCTCGATTAAACTTTGCTCGGACATGGTTCGAATCGCGTCGGTCAAGGCAACGTAGCCACCGGTAATGGCAGCGGTACGAGTCCCGCCATCCGCCTGAATAACATCACAGTCAATCGTAATGGTGTACTCGCCCAAGGCCTCCATGTCCAAAACGGACCGCAATGAGCGTCCGATAAGCCGTTGGATTTCCATGGTACGTCCACCTTGCCGGCCCCTGGCGGCCTCCCGACCCATACGGGAACCGGTAGACCTAGGCAGCATACCGTATTCAGCAGTCACCCAACCTCGCCCCTGGCCCCGCAGGAAGCCCGGAACCCTGTCCTCTACACTCGCTGTGCATACTACGCGGGTATCACCAAACTCAACCAACACCGAACCTTCCGCATGTTTAGTATAGTGACGGGTGATTTGCACGGGGCGCATCTGATCCGGCGCACGTTTACTGGGACGCATATCGGTTCCTCTTCATTCAGCGTAGGAGAAAGCGCGCAATTATACGCCGTAAAGGGCAGAATACCTTGCTACACCCCTTTAAGGGGTGTGTTTGGATTAGAATGTCGTAGCACTGATGAATAAGCCGCCACTGCAGCAGTACGCTCAACTTAGCCAGGACAACGCAACTATGGGTAAAACACCATGATCCGTAGCATGACCGCGTTTGCCCGCCAGGAGCGGCGTAGCGACTGGGGCCTGTTAACGTGGGAACTTAGGTCGGTGAATCACCGTTACCTGGAAGTTCACACGCGCCTGCCAGAAGAATTTAGAGGCTTGGAGTCCGCGGTGCGGCAACGGGTCAGCAGCCAGCTCAAACGCGGAAAAGTGGATTGCAATCTGAGGTTCCGTGCCAATCCCGCCGCCTCCACCCAAATCAATATCAACCGGGATTATCTGCAACAGTTGCTGGTAGCTTGCCACTCGGTAGAAGGGATGTTGAATTCCGCCGCTGCACTTAACCCACTGGATTTACTGGGCTGGCCGGGTGTAATCCAAGAGGAGAGCCAGGATATCACACCGCTGCTGGATGACGCATTGCAAGCGCTTGATTCCGCGCTGGAAGAAATGGTGCAAACCAGGCAACGGGAAGGGGACCAAATTACAGCCTGGATCACCGCCCGTGGCGACGCGATGGAGAAGCTGGTGGAACAAGCTAGTCAGTTGTTACCGGACATTCAAGCGGGTTTGCGGGAGAAATTGTTAGCGCGTTTATCGGAGATTAATATCGAAGCGGATGCGGGACGCCTGGAACAGGAACTGGTGTTTATGGCGCAGAAAACCGATGTCTCGGAAGAACTGGATCGCCTTAACGGGCACCTGCATGAAATGCGCAAAGTCTTGCAGCGGAAGGAGCCGGTAGGCAGGCGTCTGGATTTTCTAATGCAGGAATTTAATCGGGAAGCAAATACCTTTGGTTCCAAGTCGGTAAACGCGGAGACTACCCGTCTGTCGGTAGAACTCAAGGTGTTGATCGAGCAAATGCGTGAGCAGGTACAGAACGTGGAATAGCGCCGCTATCACGTATTAGGTACAAACCGGTACAGTGACAAACTTTTGATTGCAAGCCCATGACCACCCCGAAGGATATCGATCTTGAGTCGTTAGGTATGCTGTACGTCGTATCCGCCCCATCCGGCGCGGGCAAAACCAGCCTGGTCAAGGCTCTGTTGGATCAGGTGGAATTTTTATCGGTTTCGGTGTCCCACACTACACGTGCCTGCCGGACCGGTGAACAGAACGGTATCGATTATCATTTCGTTACGCCGGAGATATTCGAGGGCATGGTAAAAGGGCATGACTTCCTGGAGTATGCCAAGGTCTTCGGTAACTATTATGGTACCGCCCGCTCCGGCGTAGACCGGCTGCTGGGCAAAGGCACGGACGTGTTGCTTGAAATCGACTGGCAGGGTGCCCGCCAGGTGCGGGCGACAGCCCCTGATAGCATCAGTATCTTTATCCTGCCCCCGTCCCGGGACGCATTGGAACAGCGTCTGCAAGGCCGCGGGCAAGATGATGCACAAGTGATCGAGAAGAGGATGGCCCAGGCAGTGGACGAAATGTCCCACTATCAGGAATACGATTACCTGGTTATCAATGATGATTTTGAAACCGCCGTGCAGGACCTGTGGGCGATCGTTAAGGCACGACGGCTACGAAGGACCGTAGTACGGCACTACGACAGGGCCCTGATAGAGTCCTTGCTGGCGTAAGGTCCACGATTCAGGTATACTTTTTGGTCGTTTTTAAGGTTAACTAAATGAGGTCACCATGGCGCGCGTTACCGTAGAAGATTGCCTGGATAAAGTTGATAACCGGTTTCAGCTGGTGCTGGTGGCCACCAAGCGGGCGCGTCAGATCGCCAACGGTGCCGAACCCCTAGTGCCCTGGGAAAACGACAAGCCTACGGTAGTCGCCCTGAGGGAAATCGCCGGCGGCTTGGTAGGACCGTCGATTCTGGACGAGGTACCTGTGCCCGAAACCGATGTAGAAGCCCTGTTTGGAGCGCCAACCGAAACAGAGGAACCAGCGGCAACCAGCGCCGGCCCGGAAACTCCCGGCCCAGAACCGGCGCCTGTCCCGCCCGTGTCCGACGACAAATAACGCAATTTACCGTAAGAGGGTTTATCAAATACCGCCACACCGGCAGGTGTGACAACCCAGGTGTTCCTGAACGTCGCGGATTGCCCTATCATCGGACAATCTCCTGACGAGACGACACCGATGGCAGCCAACCCGCAGCCAAACACCCCCCAAGCGTCCCGCTTTTTAATCAGCGACTTATGCGCGTTGTTAGAGTCCTATATGGACCCGGAACACATCCGGGAAATATACAGGGCCTATCTGTTTGGGGCGGAGGCTCATGACGGGCAACATCGCCTTACCGGCGAGCCCTATATTTATCATCCTTTACAAGTGGCCCGCATTCTCGTGGGCATGGGCTTGGACCACTACAGCATTATCGCGGCCATTCTTCATGACGTCATTGAGGACACCGCTACGGCTAAGGAGCAGGTTGCTCAGGAGTTCGGCGATGAGGTGGCGGAGCTTGTAGATGGTGTAAGTAAACTCACCCAAATTCAATTTGAAAATAAGGCGGAGGCGCAAGCAGAGAATTTTCGCAAAATGGTGCTTGCCATGGTCCGCGATATCCGGGTCATCCTCATAAAGCTGGCGGACCGATTGCATAACATGCGTACATTAGGCGCGATGCCCGCCCAAAAGCGGCGCAGTATCGCACGGGAAACCCTAGAGATCTACGCGCCCATCGCGATGCGGCTTGGAATGAATTCCTTACGTCTGGAACTGGAAGATCTAGGCTTTGCCACGTTATATCCCATGCGATACCGGGTACTCACCACAGCGATCAAGAAATCGAAAGGTAATCGCAGAGAAATGCTCAGCAAAATTGAACAGGCCATCTCCCAGCGCATGGAGCATGAAGGTGTCGATTGCCGGATCACCAGTCGGGAAAAACATGCCTACAGCCTGTACCGCAAGATGCAAACCAAAGGTGTTTCGCTCTCTGAAGTATTTGACGTATACGCATTCCGGATGGTTGTGGATAAGGCGGACACTTGTTACCGCGTATTGGGCGTGGCCCACGGCCTCTACAAACCGATGCCCGGCCACTTCAAGGATTACATCGCCATTCCCAAATCCAACGGCTATCAATCTTTACATACGGTTCTGTTTGGCCCACATGGAATACCTATCGAAGTGCAGATCCGTTCTCAAGATATGGATCGGGTAGCTGAATCGGGAATAGCTGCTCATTGGTTGTATAAATCAGGTAACTCCGATGGTAATCGTGCCCAGACGCGGGCGCGGGAATGGTTGCGGGAACTGCTGGAGATGCAGAAATACGCGGGGAATTCCCTGGAGTTTTTAGAGAACGTCAAGATCGACCTGTTTCCCAACGAGGTCTACGTGTTTACACCGAAGGGCACCATTATGGAGTTGCCCCGCGGTGCCACGGCGGTGGACTTCGCCTACGCGGTACATACTGACGTGGGAAACACCTGCATCGCGGCGAAGATCAATCGTCACCTGGCTCCCCTGCGCACACCACTGCTCAACGGACAGACAGTAGCAATTATCACCGCACCTGGTGCTCATCCGAATTCTACTTGGATGAATTTTGTAGTTACCGGCAAGGCACGTTCCAACATCCGTCATTACCTGAAGAACCTGCGTAGGGAAGAGGCCATTGATCTTGGCCACAGGATGCTGGACAAGGTACTGACCGCCTATAACCTGTCCGCAGATAAGCTGCCGAAACGTAGGCTCAAGGCATTATTGAAAGAATGCCATCTAGCTACCAAAGAGGACCTATTGGAAGACATCGGGCTGGGTAACCGCATGGCCCTATTGGTGGCGCGACGACTGATGCCGGAAAATGACGCGGCGACCAATTCCCAAGGGACGGCGCAACCTGCCGACTCGCGAGCGTTGTCTATTAAGGGTACCGAGGGCATGGTTGTTAAGTTAGCGAAATGCTGTCATCCGGTGCCCGGTGACCCGATCGTCGGCTTTGTCAGCGCCGGTCGCGGTTTTGTCATTCACACCCGGCATTGCAAGAACGTTGCGAATTCCCAGGAACGGATGGAAAAATGTATCGATGTGGGTTGGGAAACCGATATAACGGCCATGTTCCCCGTAGAGATCCGCATTGGGGTGACCAACCAGCGAGGTGTATTGGCAACAGTAGCTGCGGCGATCGCCGATACCGGTTCCAATATTGAAAATGTCGCAATGGACGAACGGGATGGACTTAACAGCACCATGACCTTTACAATTACCGTTAAGGATCGCCGTCATTTGGCTCGCGTGATGCGCAACCTTCGAATTATTCCCCAAGTATTCAATATTAGCCGGAGCAAAAGTTAGAGGACGCAATGGCAAGAACAATCATTCAGACTGATAAAGCACCCCAGGCCATCGGTCCCTATTCACAGGCGGTGAAAACAGGCAACACGGTATACCTATCAGGGCAAATCCCCCTGATACCGGAAACCATGGAACTAGTAGACGGTGACATGGAGGCCCAGATCCGACGCGTATTTGATAATTTAAGCGAGGTAGCTCAAAGTGCCGGCGGGTCTCTGGCAGACGTTGCCAAGTTAAATGTTTTTCTTACCGATCTAAGCCACTTTCCACTGGTGAATCAAGTCATGGCTGAATATTTTCAGGAACCCTATCCGGCGCGGGCCGCAGTAGGAGTTGCGGCATTGCCCAAAGGGGCGGACGTGGAAATGGACGCCATCATGGAATTGGATGGTTAATTAAGAATATTAACCGCCAAGAGCGCCAAGAAAATCTTTATAATAATTAATGCTAAATCCATACCCTGATTTACAGCCTAAAAATATCTGGACGTAGTACTAATTTGTGAGCTAGCGGGCATATTTCCTTTGGCCCTAGAGAACACGCGATTAATCGTAATGTTTTTAGTCTTATTTTAGGAAATTCTTGGCGCCAAAAGTAGGCGCTTTAGGCGTCCTTGGCGTTCTTGGCGGTTTAAATTTCTTTTACTATGGCAATAGAAGCCACTGCTGCCTCTTCCCATCTAACCGGACTTGACGAAGTCCCGGTGACGGTACTCAAGGGTGTTGGTCCCCAGGTCGCGGGCCGGTTGGCCCGGCTGGGCATTCACACTATTCAGGATCTTTTGTTTCATCTGCCGTTCCGTTACGAGGACCGCACCCGTGTAACCCCGATCGGGGCCCTGCGCCTTGGCGACCATGCAGTCATTGATGGCCAGGTGGACCTGGCTGAGACACGTTTCGGGCGCCGGCGTAGTTTATTGGTGCGCGTCAGTGACGGCACCGGTAATATCACTTTGCGTTTTTTTCACTTTAATGCCGGCCAGCAGGCAAGCTTTCAACGGGGCGCCCATATCCGCTGTTATGGGGAAGTGAGAAGGGGCCGGGCAACTTTGGAAATGGTACATCCGGAGTACCGCCACTTGGATCCTGAGAAACCGGAACCGGTGAACGAATACCTCACTCCGATTTATCCAACCACGGAACGGGTACACCAATTAACCTTGCGTGCACTGACTGATCAAGCCTTGGAGCACCTGCAGTCGGGAGAAAAGTCCAATCTTGTGGATTGGCTGCCTGCAACGGTACTACGAGCATGTAAACTTCCTTCACTTGCATCGGCGCTACGTTATGTGCACCGCCCGCCACCGGGCGTATCTTTGGATGCCCTGGAAGAAGGGGAACACCCAGCTCAGCAAAGGCTCTCATTCGAAGAGCTTCTGGCTCATCACCTGAGCCTTCGGAGGCTGCGCCAAAAGGCCAAGGAACAGCGGGCGCCCAGCCTTGCGAATGGTTCCAGGCTTAGTGGGCAACTCATTGCGTCGCTGCCGTTTACTCTCACGGGGGCCCAACAGAGAGTGATTCGGGAAATTCATGAGGATCTTGCCCAGCAGCACCCGATGTTGCGCTTGGTACAGGGTGATGTAGGGTCCGGAAAGACCATCGTTGCAGCCTGTGCCGCACTTCAAGCCCTGGAGGCAGGCTATCAGGCGACGATAATGGCGCCAACGGAATTACTGGCGGAACAACACTTTCGCAGTTTTCACGATTGGCTGGAACCATTAGGTATACCTGTGGCCTGGCTTTCGGGGAAGACTAAAGGAAAGACCCGTGAAAGTAGCTTGGAGCGTATCGCTACGGGCAAAGATTCACTGGTAGTCGGCACCCATGCCTTGTTTCAAGACGACGTGGAATTTGCAAAACTTGGTCTTGTTATCGTCGATGAACAACATCGCTTTGGTGTGCATCAGCGTCTCGCCTTGCGCAACAAGGGTAACCAAAAAGAATTACGCCCCCACCAGCTAATCATGACCGCGACCCCTATTCCCCGCACCTTAGCCATGACGATGTACGCCGACCTGGACATCTCCGTTATCGATGAGTTACCACCTGGACGCAAAGCAGTACAGACAGTGGTGATCTCGGACCAGCGCCGGGAAGAAGTGACTCAGCGGGTACGCCAAGCTTGCGCCCAAGGAAAACAGGCATATTGGGTTTGCACCCTCATCGAAGAATCGGAATCGTTACAATGTCAGGCCGCAGCCGACACCGCCGCGCTGTTGTCGGAAACACTGCCGGAATTGAAACTGGGCCTGGTACATGGACGGCTAAAACCCAAGGAAAAGGATGCTGTAATGATGGAGTTCAGATCTGGCGGCATACAACTGCTTGTGGCCACTACTGTTATTGAAGTGGGCGTAGACGTGCCCAATGCCTCCTTGATGATCATTGAAAATGCGGAACGTCTGGGACTCGCGCAACTGCACCAGTTGCGGGGCCGGGTGGGCCGAGGCTCTGAGCAGAGCAGTTGCGTACTCATGTACCACAGCCCGCTTTCCTACATGGCCCGTAGGCGACTGGCGGCGATCCGGGAGACCAACGATGGGTTCGAGATCGCCCGCCGTGACCTGGAGCAGAGGGGTCCGGGAGAGGTGTTGGGTACCCGGCAGACCGGTATGCTGCAATTCCATATTGCCGATTTACTCAGGGACCAGGCGCTGTTAGGAACCGTTGAAGAGGCGGCGGAAATCCTGCTGACCAGTTATCCTAGCCATATAACCCCGCTTATCCGCCGCTGGTTAGGTGATACGACCCAGTACGGCCAGGTATAAATAAGATGTAGCTTGTCCCAGGCGTGAGATAATGCCCGCCCTTTGCAACTTCAAATCGATACGCCTGCCTTGTCATCCCATACCCCGAAACCAATCGCGCAACGGACACCCCTCTGGCGACCCTGTGACCAGATTTCCCGTTTGCACATCCCGGACCAATTTCGCGGCTGGCTGTTAGACCCTACCTCCCTTACCCATCGCTTAAAACAGGTGTGCGGAGCAACTTTCCGGGTACGGGTGATTCGGCAGGCATGGGGCCGTCCCCGCCAGGACGAGGCGCGGATACTGAAACTGAGGCCGGCGCAGCGGGGCTTGATTCGTGAGGTACAACTGCTTTGCAATGGCAAGCCCTGCGTATTCGCACGCACGGTGATTCCTGTCAGGACAAGATCCGGACGCCAACGCCGGCTGGCCAGCCTGGGTAGCCGTCCCCTCGGCGCATTTTTATTTGCCGACCCCACCATGCGCCGCGGACCCGTCGAGATCAGTCGCATGGTTCGGGGCCATGACTTGTTTTTACTGGCAACTGCCGGCCTCAAACAAGCTCCTTTGGAGATCTGGGGCCGACGATCGGTATTCTATCTAAGTGGCAAGCCACTGCTGGTCAGTGAAATCTTTCTGGCTCCGCCAGCACCCTGCAGACGGAGGTGGTCATATACAGTGGGCTAAATCTAACATTGGTGCGCGTGAAATCCACCACGGCCATATTTGGTTCGATAGGGAAGTAAGTAAAAGGAAAATGCGGGTATTTACCTAATAGTTCGGTATCTGTAATATCAAGAATCATGTCACCATGTTAAATATAAATTTCCTGAATACACTACTTGACGGAAAACGTTTTCTAGCATTATGGTCTCGGCAGTCAGCCAGATACTCAAAGCTGGTTGGTGTCATGCTAACACTCATTGTCATTGCTGTTCCCGCTGTTTTTACC
>JAZFSS010000229.1:0-4121 GCA_036446275.1 Gammaproteobacteria bacterium
CGGGCGGGGAGTGCAAGTCGGCTTAGTGATCGGTGGCGGCAATTTATTTAGGGGCGCCGCCCTGGCGGCTACTGGGCTGGACCGTGTAACCGGCGACCAAATGGGTATGTTGGCAACCGTGATGAATTCTCTGGCCATGCACAATGCGCTGGAGCGTGCCGGTACCATGGCAACGGTAATGTCGGCGATTCCCATGGGCGCCCTATGCGAAGTATTTAATCGGAACCGGGCGGTCCGGTATTTGAACGACGGGCAGGTAGTGATTTTCTCGGCAGGTACGGGAAATCCCTTTTTTACCACCGATTCGGCGGCCAGCTTGCGAGCCATCGAAATTGGTGCGCAAGTAATGTTAAAGGCAACCAAAGTGGATGGCGTCTATTCGGACGATCCGGTTAAAAACCCCAAGGCAATATTTTTCGAGCGGTTGTCTTATGACGAGGTACTGGAGCAAAAGCTGATGGTGATGGATGCCACTGCTATCGTGCTTTGCCGTAACCATGGTATGCCGTTGCGAGTGTTCAATATGAACAAAAAGGGTAATCTTCTGCGGGCTGTTTCAGGTGATGATATAGGCACCATAGTGGAAGCGGAGATAAAATCATGATCGAGGATATCAAAAAAGACGCGAAAACTCGCATGAAAAAGAGCGTCGAGGTACTCAAGCAGGAGCTAATGAAACTGCGCACCGGGCGAGCTCACACCAGTCTATTGGACCACATCATGGTGGAGTACTACGGCAGCCAGGTGCCCCTCAATCAAGTGGCCAATGTCACAGTGGAGGATGCGCGCACCTTGGCAGTATCGCCATGGGAAAAGCAGATGGTACCGGTAATCGAGAAAGCCATCATGTCCTCGGAACTTGGACTCAATCCTGTCACCAGCGGCACCGTGATGCGCATTCCGCTGCCACCGCTCACGGAGGAAAGGCGGCGTGACATGGTTCGCGTAGTGCGCCATGAGGCGGAAGTGGCCCGCGTGGCAATTCGGAACATCCGGCGAGATGCGATTTCGGATTTTAAGGGACTACTGAAGGAGAAAGAAATGTCCAAGGATGATGAACACCGCGCGGAAGAGGCGATGCAGAAACTCACAGACCAGTTTATTGCTGAAATTGAAGCGGTACTAGGGGGAAAAGAGCAGGAACTTATGGAAGTTTGATCAGCGCTATGTCAAACCCCGGCCAACCTAATCCAGTTCCCACGTCAGGCGGCCTGCCGCGACATGTAGCCATCATCATGGATGGCAATGGCCGTTGGGCGAAGAGCCGCAATCGACCACGTTACCTCGGTCACCGGGAGGGCGTGAAGGCGGTACGCCGCGTGGTGCAAGCCTGTCAGGATAAGGGCGTCGAAGCGCTTACGTTATTTGCTTTCAGTAGCGAAAATTGGCGCCGTCCAAAAATCGAAGTGGGACTGTTGATGAATCTGTTTGTTAAGACGATTCGGCGTGAAGCGGAAAATCTGCACCAATCAGACGCCCGCTTCCGGTTTATCGGAGATAGAGATGCATTTCCCAAGAAATTGCAGCATTTGATGGAACATGCCGAAGTGCTTACCCAACGAAACACCGGTTTGGCGTTTACCGTTGCCGTAAATTACGGTGGGCGCTGGGATATCACGCAAGCGTTACGCCGGCTCGGGAGTAAAGTAGCGGAGGGAATTATTCAAGCAGAGGATATTAACGAGGATTTGATCGCAGCGGAACTCTCTTTAGCGGACCTGCCGGAACCCGATCTCTTTATTCGCACTGGTGGCGAACAACGGATTAGTAATTTTCTGCTCTGGCAACTCGCCTACACCGAACTGCATTTCACAGACACCCTGTGGCCGGATTTCGACGAAAATGCCTTTGAGGATGCACTTGCCTCCTTTGCCAGACGTCAACGGCGCTTTGGACAAACCGGAGAACAGGTAGAGAGGCGCAAAGGTGCCTGACGCCCACGGGTTCCAGCTTATGGTGAAAAATGCAGCTTAAACGGCGGTTGTTAACCGCTGTCGTGTTAATTTCCGCGGTTATATGGTGCGTTCTGTCGCTTCCGACCAATGTTATTGCAGCCCTGTTCGCGCTCATTGTATTGGCTGGTGCCTGGGAATGGAGCAGGTTAGTTCCTCTTTCCAGTCTATGGACAAGGACGGCCTATATAGTGCTTATGGTGCCGGTGCTGTGGTGGTTTTGGTGGGCTGAACTCGGGCATGAGGCGGAAACCGCCAAGACAGTTCTATTGATAGCATGCGGCTGGTGGATCTTTGCATTGGCTTGGGTCTTCAATCCCGGTACAGGGAGTGGCACGGGCCCACTGACAAGCTTGGGCAAGGGCCTTGCCGGAGTGTTGACTTTGGTACCGGCGTGGCTCTCTTTGTGGGTAATGCATGGGTTTGTCCCAGCAGGCCCATTACTGGTTTTGTGTCTATTCGCTATAGTATGGGCTGCCGACAGCGGCGCCTTCTTTGCCGGTAGCCGCTGGGGGCGGCGGCGGCTCGCCGGCAGGGTAAGTCCCGGCAAGACCTGGGAAGGTGTATTTGGCGGGTTGACTGCAGGTGGAATCGTCGGCTTGCTGGCGGGATGGTTGATGGGGTGGTCAGGCCTGCATCTAATTCAGTTTGTCCTCATATGCCTTGCGGCGGTGTCATTTTCGGTGGTGGGAGATTTGACGGAAAGTTTATTAAAGCGCCATAGGGGTCTGAAGGACAGTGGCCACTTGCTGCCCGGGCATGGCGGAATACTGGATCGTATTGACAGTTTGACGGCGGCAGCACCCGTGTTCCTGCTCGGTGTGCTTTGGACAGACCTATAACGATATGCCTTACTACTTAGCGAAGCGCTGCAAAATTCCATGTCTGATACTGTGACGTCAACCGGCATTACTATTTTAGGCGCGACTGGTTCCATTGGTATCAGTACCTTGGACGTAGTGGCGCGTCATCCGCATCGTTTCCATGTGACGGCGTTGACTGCAAACCACAATGTGGACCGACTGTTCGCGCAATGCCAGGCGTTCCGGCCCTCCTACGCGGTCATGGTTGACGAGTCCAGCGCCACGCATCTGCAGCAACGCCTCCGCGCCGCCGGCCTGGCAATCGAAGTGCTGGCCGGGCCTGAGGGTCTGATCACGGTGGCCGGCCTTCCCGAAGCCCACTATGTAATGGCGGCGATTGTTGGCGCGGCGGGGCTAAGGTCTACATTGGCAGCGGTTCGCAGCGGCAAACGGGTGTTGCTGGCTAACAAGGAAGCGTTGGTAATGTCAGGGGCCATCTTCATGGAAGAAGTTAAGCAAAGCGATGCCTTATTATTACCCATTGATAGCGAACATAATGCATTGTTCCAGTGCATGCCGCCGGAATTTGCGGCGGGCACCAAACCGCCCGGCGTGCGACGTATCATTCTTACGGCATCGGGCGGCCCGTTTCGAAGTACCCCCCTGGAAAGACTGGCGGCGGTCACCCCGGAGCAGGCATGCGCACACCCGAATTGGAACATGGGTCCGAAGATCTCGGTGGATTCCGCGACCATGATGAACAAGGGCCTTGAGGTGATCGAAGCCTGCTGGTTGTTCGACCTTGCGCCGGAAAAAGTGGAGGTGGTTTTGCACCCCCAAAGCGTGATCCACTCGTTGGTGGAATACCAGGATGGATCGATGCTCGCACAGTTGAGCAATCCCGATATGCGGGTTCCTATTGCCCACGGTCTTGCCTGGCCGGAGCGGGTTGATTCGGGGGCCAAGGCCCTCGATCTGTGCAGTACGGGACGCTTAGATTTCGAGGCACCGGATGGTAAGCGGTTTCCTTGTCTCGCGCTTGCGCAGCAAGCCTACAGTGCCGGCGGCACGGCCCCTGCCATCCTTAATGCCGCCAACGAGGTGGCGGTGCAGTTGTTTCTGGAAAGATGCATACCATTTACCGACATACCGCGCCTGATCGAACAGACCCTGGAAAATTGTCCATCCCATCCAGCCTCCTCCTTGGAGGCGGTGCTGGCGGACGATCAACAGGGGCGACAGTTTGTGCAGGAACAGGTGGGTTGCACTGACCAGGTTATGGTCCCATGAGCAGCGTGCTGATCTCAATTGTCGCATTCGTAGTTACGTTGGGAATCCTGATCACCGTCCACGAAATGGGCCACTT
>JAZFSS010000230.1:0-4872 GCA_036446275.1 Gammaproteobacteria bacterium
TATTGGCGAACCACGTGCATGATTGGGTTCGACCCCCGCAAGGAACTCACCAACCCGCCCGGTTCAGCGATGTTGGTTACGTGACGAGTTGGCGGAACAGGGTGGGTAAAATCAGACCGCGCGCCGGTTGAACGCTAACCCCGATACGTCTGTACCGCCCAGGGCCAACTGTTCCCAATCATGGGACTCGATAAAGTTTTGGCGGGCCTTGGAGCGCGACAGCTTTCCAGAGGAAGTTCGCGGCAAGGTGTGCAGAGGCACTAATTCGACATAGCAGTCGATGCCCAAATCCGAACGGACTAAACGGGTAATACCTTCCACAAGACTCCTGCGCTTACCAGCATCCGACTCGCGGCACTGGACCACCATAACCGTAAGTTCTTCGCCTTCTTGACCAGGGACGGAAAACGCCAGGGCATCCCCCATGCGTACTTCCGGCTGGCGCTCTGCCAGGTGTTCAAGATCCTGCGGCCAGATATTGCGGCCATTTATGATGATCAGATCCTTTGCTCGACCTGTAATTACGAGACTTTCTCCGATTCGATAGCCAACATCCCCGGTATTAAGCCACCCATCCGATGACAAGGTTGCCTGGGTTTCCTCAGGGGCATCGAAGTACCCTGCCATTACGCTGAGGCCCCGCACAAAGATCGTGCCGCTGCACCGTTCTGCTAGCGCCAGTCCGTTCTCGTCCCGAATCTCGACCTCATAACCGGGTAAGGGTATTCCACAATCTACAAAGCAGCGCGCCCGCATTATATCGCGTGAAGCGTCATGCACTGGCACTGCGTCGCCAAAGTCGGAATGATGACCGCCATCAATGGTATCGATGATCACTCCCGTATCCAAGGGCGCAAAGCTGATGGCCAGAGAACATTCCGCCATACCATAGCAAGCGAGGAAGGCTTTCCTGTCGAAGCCCGCCGGTGCCAATGCTTGGGCGAACCGTTCCAGGGACTCAGGCCGGATCATCTCCGCACCAACCCCTGCCACACGCAAATTACTTAGATCGAATTTGGCGGCTTCCCCTTGCCGTAAACGGCGTGCACATAATTCGTAACCAAACGGGGGACTAAAGGAAATGGTCGTCTTGCTGCGCGTCATCAACGCCAGCCATTGGCGGGGACGCATAGCAAACTCCCGCGTCCCCAGGTAATCTACGGAAACCTGCGCGGCTGCGGGGACTAATACCAAACCCACCAACCCCATGTCGTGATAAAACGGCAACCATGAACAGCAGCGGTCGCCTGGCCCCATTTTCACGCCATATTTTATGATGCCGGCTAGATTGCTGAGTACCGCCTGCTGGGTGATCAGCACACCCCGCGGGAATCGGGTACTGCCGGATGTGTACTGGATGTACGCGACATCAGACGGTTCTTGGGAGCACAGATCGCCGTCTCCCTCCATTAGCTGGGCGAAGGTTTCAGGATCACCGACAAAACGAAGATTAAGGCCTTCTGTCGCCTCTTCGAGATAGCTGAGGTAACCGTCAGGAGCCATGGCGATGGCGGCACCGCAACTGACAACGAGTGCCCGCAATTGCTGGATATAGGCCTCCCTGCTACCAAGGCTAATGGACGCAGGTAGTGCAACAGGAATCAGGCCGGCATATTGGCACGCGAAGAAAAAACTGAGGAAATCAGGGGAAGTTTCGGCAACCAGCGCGACACGCGAACCCTTCTCTACACCAAGCCCAAGCATCTTGCGCGCAAGCACACGCGACTGCTTGCGCAACTCCGCATAGGTAAGTGCGGCGCACAGTTCGCCCCGACCATTATAAAAATTGGCGCCTGTCTTGCCCTGCGCCGCATAATCCAGAGCGTCGGATAACGTAGCAAAATCGGCGGCGCGGAATGGTAGGTTGTGTTCGGTCGGTGTCGGTTCCATACCTTTGCCGGGCTTCGCCTTCAATGTTTGTCCAAACAAGGTAACCTTCCTTTCCTTTTGTGGACTAAGTTTTTCGCTTTTGTTGGCCGAAGTCTGGCCTGGACCCAATATCTGGGCCCAACTCTTGTTACATGGCTCCTTGCCAGTTCTGCTCCACGTGTTGCGTGAACGCTACGTGTTGCTGAACAAGTACGAACGTCCCCAGGCACCCATCACAGATACACGGCTCCCGCCGATTCGTGCAGGCGTACCTGACGCAACAAAAGCGAATATTAGCATAGGTTATTGGTATCTTGTCAACTTTCCGTTTTTACCGGCCTCTGCCAGGAACACCACTGGCCCAGGAGGGCTGGAAGCCATATTTTTGGCCTATTGCAGCCAAAAAACAACTCTTTTTTAGGGTGCCTGGAAGCAAATTATTAGCGATTTCCCAGGCTCTCCGCCCACACTTACACCTGCTCATAAATGTTTTATCCCATTGGCCCGCCAACCGCCCCTAAAGACACCCTGCGCGGGGCGCTGGCTCTGTCTCGCCCTACCTCGCCGCACCTCACCGTACCAGATAAAATCCGTCAAAATATCATCAGGTTAAATTAAATATGTGGGATAGCAAGCAAACGATGAGATCGGTGGGTAGTCATTACTGCCTCCCCTCTATATGTATCGGGAGGCCTCTAGCCGTTCATTCACACATCATAAAGACTGGGGTTTTAAGAACGGCGCGGCTCATTCCAGGGAGCTTATCGTGCCGGGCACTCAAGCAAAGCGGGCCAACCACATCTGCTATTATTCCTTCCTTCTTTATCGCCTTTACCCCTACCGGTAAGGACAAATAAATCACCGTGGCACTCCACGCTCAGCACCATGGCTCGGTCCAAGTCCGGCCAGTCGATAGCGCCAAGGATCTGGACCTATTTATCCGGGTCCCGTGGGCCATTTATGCCCAGGATTCCGCCTGGATTCCGCCACTGTTGCTTGAACGTAAGCAGCACTTATCGCCGCGCAACCCATTTTTCAAGCACGCCATCTGGCAGGGGTGGATCGCCCATCGTAACGGTCGGACCGTGGGCCGCATCAGCGCCCAGATCGACCAGCTCCATCAAGAGCGCCATGGTAGTCACAGCGGCTTTTTTGGGATGCTGGAGGCGGAGGATGACCCGGAAATCTTCGCAGCACTGCTCGGATGTGCCGAAAATTGGTTACGCAACCGGGGGATACATACGGTTTCAGGCCCTTTTAATCTATCCATCAACGAGGAATGTGGGCTGCTAATCGAAGGACTGGATACACCACCTTCCATCATGATGGGGCATGCCCGTCCATACTACCCGGCCTATCTGGAGTCACTTGGCTATCACCAAGCCCAGGATCTGCTGGCCTATCACGTGCGCCCGGATTTTGACGCGCCGGCAGTCATGAAGGCCCTGATCAGGAAGACGATGGGTGACGTTCAGGTAAGACCCCTGCGGCGTTCAAAACTCAAAGAAGAATTACAAATCTTAAGGGAAATCTTCAACGATGCATGGTCGGAAAATTGGGGGTTTGTGCCTTTTACGGCAGAGGAGTTTGCGGACATCGGCCGTACCCTTACGCTGCTGGTAGATGACGACTTCGTACAGATCGCCGAGTTGGATCAAGAACCAGTGGCTATGATTATCGCCTTACCTAACATTAATGAAGCGGTTCGGGACCTGAACGGCCGGCTGCTACCCTTTGGTTGGGCAAAATTGCTGTGGCGGCTCAAAGTGCGTTACCCGAGCTCCGCGCGGGTTCCCCTCATGGGGGTCCGAAAACGGTTGCAACACACCCGGCGCGGACCGGCACTGGCGTTTCTCGTTATAGACGCGGTACGACAGGCCTTGATACGCCGCGGCGTGCGAGACGTGGAAATGTCATGGATTTTGGACGGTAACGCCGGCATGCGTAATATTATTGAAAGCATCGGCGGGACCCCGTACAAACGCTACCGCATCTATAGCAAATCTTTGCAAGGTTAATCCCCGATTATGGTGGAACGCCTCTTCTCTGCTCTAGTACTGGCCGCTGACCGCCATCGTAATGACCCGGTCGCCAAGGCGGCGGGAGTCGCTTGCAAGGCCATGGCCGAGATCCAAGGCAAGCCGATGTTGCTGCGCGTGCTTGCAGCCCTGCAAACCAGCCATGAAATCGGCCGGATCACCCTGTCGGGCCCGGCACAGGAAACCGTGCAACAAACACCGGAACTCCATGGCAAGATTGTCGCGGGTGAGCTCGGGTGGGTGGAACCCCAGGGCAGCCCCAGCGCAAGCGTAGACACATTTCTGCGCACCCTTGACGATAACGATCCGGTATTAATCACAACCGCGGACCACGCGTTTCTAAAGGCCCACATTGTGGCCGACTTCGTTCGCCAGGCGCGGGGCAGCAAATATGATGCGGTAGTGGCCCTTGTCTATTTCGATCAGGTCAAGTCCGCCTATCCGAAGTTGCGCAAAACAGTATTAAAATTCAAAGATGGCGCCTACTGCGGCTGCAACTTGTTTGCTTTCCCTACCGCGCAGGGCCGGCGCGCAGCCGCCTTTTGGCGCCAGGTGGAAAATCAGCGCAAAAGCCCCCTGCGGATGATCCGCGTCATCGGCTGGTTAGCGGTAATCCGATATGTGCTGGGAAGACTGACGTTGACCGACGCCTTGCAAGCCTTGTCGCAACGAATGGACATTAGGGTCGGCGCCATCTTGTTACCCTACCCGGAGGCTGCGGTGGATGTAGATAGCGCCGAAGACTGGTTTCAGGTTCGGGAACTGGCCAATGAAAATGAGGAAACATAAACCCCGCGGGATTACATAAGGCCTCGTACAAAATAATTACGAATTGCTAATTATTAATTAACCAGGTATCTGTATCCGCCTTCGCCCCGCGGCTTCAAAGGCCGCCTTATCCCGCACATAGCCGCGCGCCTCAATGGATAAATCCCATCCCGGGCCATTGCGACTGATACGGTAC
>JAZFSS010000231.1:0-2825 GCA_036446275.1 Gammaproteobacteria bacterium
TCCAGGAACCGGATTTTCGGTAGATCTTGACGTCGGGATAGTCATCCAGCCCTTTTACAAACTTGTGGTGGATCGCCGGATTCGCCAGCATGGATTTCATTTGCCGCGTATGCCTGGCATTCACCAATTGCCCCGTGTCCAGCAGATAGTAGAACCGCGCCGCCTGCATTGGGGTGGCACCATGGGACAGGTTGTGCAAGGGATCGCGCCGGTACGCAACGCCTTTACCGTACTCCTTACCAACCCATAGCCCGCCGTTCACCGCCGGATCATACAAGCGATACTCATCGGACTGCAGAATATCCAGTAAATTTTGCCTGCCCACCCGATTCAACATCCGCGTCGCCTCCACATTGGAGGAAACCCGTATCATCTGGGTCAGGGAATTCCGGGTCTCGCGATCGAGGCGCATATTGCCCCGCTCGATTTCCACGAACGCGCCAAGCAGGATGGCGATCTTCGGCAAGCTGGCGGCATAGAACATCTCGTCGCCGTTCACCGATGCGACCCGCGGCTCATGGGGGTCCGTGATGTCCGCCAGGACTACCCCCAGTTGTTTGGCACGGATCGCCCGCTGTAAGCCGAGTTCTGCGAGGGTATCCTCGAGCTGGCTTTGCAGGCCCGGATCGTAACTCTCCCAAAGCGACGGATACTCATCCAGCGCGTCGGCGAAAACCGCCCCGTAAATAAACAGGCCGAAGATTAATTCGAGCATGAACCTAAGAATCTTGATCGTCATAGCGTACAATTCGCCAGTGATTTTAGCATAATAATCTTTTTAGCCACACGTACTTAGCCCAACGCCCTGGAGGCCGGTCGATGTCTGAAAGACACCAAGAATCCAGCAGCAGCCATACCCAGGACATGACCCGCAGGGCGATTATTCTGTTTTTAAATTTCTTTTTGATCATCCTGGCGTATTACCAGGTGAAATCCGCCAGTCGCTCTCTGTTGATCGAGTATTGGGGTTCGGGCCGCTTTCCTTATGTCTGGATCGCTTCCGCCCTGGTACTGGGAACCTTTATCGGCTTTTATCACCGCCTGGTTGAGCGCCATAGCCGGCTGCGGGTGGTATTGGGCTCCTGCTTACTGTTCATCGGGCTGCTATTGGTTTTCCACTTGCTGTTCGGGTTCGAGAGTGCCTTCGCCGCACTTGCCTTCTATATCTTTGTAGACATTTTCAGCGTCATTCTGGTGGAACAGTTCTGGAGTCTCGCCAATACCGTCACGGCCACCGAGGACGGCAAGAAATCCTATTGGTTCGTGGCTACCGGTGGCTTGGTGGGTGGCGTAGCGGGGGGCGTCACCGCGGCGGCGCTACTCAAATTTACGCCTATGCAGACCCCCGACCTATTACTGTCCTGTGCCGGAATCCTGCTCATCACGTTTTTGGTGAACTTGATGATGGGGCGTATGGGGCTTTATGAGGAGGTAACCAGCAAGGGTCCGGCCGTGGTGGCCGCCGGGGGTTGGCGTGCCCTGGTGAAAAGCCGCTATCTGATGTTGATCGCCGCTGCGCTGCTCTGTGCCCAACTGGCACAACCTGTCGTGGAATTCCAATTCATGCGGGTAATCGAGGCGACCTATGCCGATCTGGATACACGCACTGCCTATATCTCCACCTTCTTCAGCGTGCTGGGCTTGGTCTCGATCGGCATTAACCTCGTACTTACCCCATTGATTCACCGCTACCTGGGCGTCATGGCAGGCATGATGATTCAACCATTGGCGCTGGCGGCATTTTCCTTCGCGTTCATGATACAACCGGTATTAATGATGGCCGCGGCCATGAAGATTAGTGACCGGGGACTTTCCTATTCCATCAACCGGGCGTCCAAGGAACAGCTGTATATCCCGGTAGATCCGGTACATACCTACCAGGCCAAGGCGTGGATCGATATGTTGGGCTATCGTGTCTTCAAGGTATTAGGGTCGGTACTGATATTGCTGCTTATCCAGTGGTTACCCTTGGGCACTGGCGCAGAACAGCTAAGCTGGCTGACCCTGATTATTTGTGGTGCCTGGGTCTACGTGCTGACCCTGCTGGCCCGTGAATACCATGTCTATGCAGCGCAACCATCGACGGCGTGAACGGTTTTCCATGCAAGGATTCTGAATCCAGGGCCCTGAGCCTCGCTTTATTCTCGGCCGTCATCATGATTGCCCACCAAGTAGCCGGCAAGGCGACACGGGATGCGCTGTTTTTGTCGCACTTCGATGTTAGCAATCTGCCAAAGGTCGTGATTGCGGCCGCTATTATTTCGTTAATGGGGGTGTTGGTAATTTCAAGGCTGCTGGCCCGGTATGGGCCGGCAAAGCTGATTCCATTGACGTTCACCGTTAGCGCTGTCTTGTTCATTGGGGAATGGATGCTATTCGGCATTCGTCCGGACATTGCCGCGGTGGTTTTATATCTCCATATGGCGGTTTTCGGCGCCGTCCTTATTAGTGGATTTTGGTCCGTGATCAATGAACGTTTTAACCCCCATGCCGCGAAACGGCGCATCGCGCGAATCGCCGCCGCAGCAACACTCGGCGGCATCGTCGGTGGCATCGTGGCCGAGCGCGTCACCACCCTGGTTGACGTGCGCGCGATGTTGTTAGTGCTTAGTTTCCTGCATGTGATTTGCGCCCTAAGCGTATTCGGCGTGGGCCCCGCCGGACGCAGCGGCCAAACTCAGGCACCCCCTGAAGTTCGTTCCGGGTTCAGTACGCTGAGACGTACGCCGTACCTGCGGTGGATGGGGTTACTGATGTTGCTGGTGGCGTTGGCGGCGGCATTTTTAGACTACGCGTTCAAGGCCGAGGCATCGGCCCGCTACACC
>JAZFSS010000232.1:0-2946 GCA_036446275.1 Gammaproteobacteria bacterium
GAAGACCTGGAAGGCGCCAGGTTTGTGGTAATCAATCCCAATGCCACTACCACCTGCGGCTGCGGTTCGTCTTTCTCTGTTTAGGGGAGTCTGGATTCCCCGCGAGGCGCGGGTCCTACGATGGGTAAATAGCACCTAATACTGTTGAGTGCCGGGCACCGGTCACAGTAGGGACATTGCCTGGTTTTCCTGTGAGCGTTTGTTTAGCCAGCCAGGCGAACGCCGCCGCTTCTACCCAGTCCGGGTCAAATCCATGTTGCTGCGTAGATTCTACCGGGCAAGGATCGAGTAGGGCCCGCAGGCGTCGCAGTACCTCCTGGTTGTGAACCCCGCCGCCACAGACCAGTAGGCGAGTGGTATTTTTGGCGTGGTTTCGGACTGCATCGGTAATAGTGCAGGCCGTTAATTCTGCCAGTGTCGCCTGAATATCAGCGTCCTTGGGGCGCTCACCGGATAGTGATTCCAGAATACCTCGTAACCAAGCCGGGTTGAAAAGCTCACGGCCAGTGCTTTTCGGCGGTGTCTGCCGGAAATAGGGTTCCTTCAAGAGCGATGCCAATAATGCTGTATGAACTGTGCCTGTGGCTCCCCAGGTTCCATGGGAATCGTAAGCCTCACCGCGGCACTGTAGACACCACGCATCCAACAATAAATTGCCGGGGCCGGTATCAAATCCGCGCAGTGGTTGCGTGGGGTCCGCGGGTAATATGGTGACGTTCGCGATACCCCCCAAGTTCAAGACGACCCGTGCTTCGGTCGGATTTTGAAATATAGCGGCATGAAAGGCAGGTACCAGTGGGGCCCCTTGACCGCCTGCCGCCAGATCCCGGCCGCGGAAATCGGCGACGGTGGTGATGCCGGTGATCTCCGCGATATGGTTGGGATCGCCCAACTGAAGGCTAAAGGGGACCGGGCCATTGGGATCGTGGAACATTGTCTGACCGTGACTACCGATGGCTTGCACGTCCATGGCGGGGGTGCCGGTGGCCTCCAGCAGTGCTACTGCGGCTTCGGCGAATAACCGTCCCCAGCGCACGTTTAGCCCACCCAACACCGATAACCCTACCATCCCCGTAGACCCCATACACTCCAGTAGCTCCTGGCGCAATTGCCGGGGTATAGGGTGGCAATGGCTGTGGACCAAAATAGGGGTGGTAGCTCCCAGGTCTACCAGAACCCCATCGATGGCATCCATGCTGGTACCTGAGAGCAGGCCGATATATAGCTCAGACATTTTTTGAAGAGTCGGCAGTTGCTGGCTAGTGAGTGTGAAAAGTCCTTATCTAGACGGAGGGGCATCATATCACCCTTACCCTTCCCGGCGCCCCCACAACGGCCCTGTGCCGCCGATGCCAGGCAATCCACGGGGAACCCTCAAGTGTTGATCTTTATTGCCGCTACGGCTTGGTAACCCCCGCGAGGGGATCTGGGCTGTGCCTGAGGAAAAGGGCTAGGAGTTACCTCAGGATCCAGGTCCCTGTAAGCGGCGACACGGATGGTCCTGGAAGTTAGTGATTGCTCTGAGGACTCCGCGGTGATGGAAAGTACATTTCGGGTGATTTTAGGCCTCTGGTTGCTGGTGGCCTTGTGTTTCGAACTACACATCATGACTTTGGCGCTGGTGGGCTTGCTTTTATTCGAAGGCATAACCAATTGGCGTATCCCACGACTATTGTCCCGGCTACGGGGAAACCCGTCGCCGACGGGCTGCAGTATCGATGTACAAAGCCGGATTCCCTTTGACGCGGAGCGTTTGCTGCGTCTTATCCTTGTAGTGTTTTTGATGAGCTCCTATTTACTGTTCCCACAGTATCTATGGTGGTTACCCTGGTTTGTCGCTTTTGCGCTGCTGGTAGGAGGGTTAACCGAAATCTGTCCCATGGTTCTAATTCTGCGCTGGATCGGTTTCCGGTAGAGGATCTGTATGGATAATCTGCCAAAAAGCGGTTTCTTGTCCAAGCAACCAAAATTTAATCTTTGTACACGGATCACTGTGGTGGTGTTCTGGTGTCTGGCCCTGGTGGGACTGGTATGTTCCATTTTTCTTCTTAAAGATGTGGAGCAGGATGTAGTGCAGCAGCGCCAAGCGGTGGTCGAGCGTTTTGCCTATCGTGTTGAGTGGGCGATGTTTGACGCGCTGGCTCACCGGGGGCCGCAAGACCTGACTCAGAAGTTGGAGTCTCTTGCCCGGCGTTTCGGAGTGGATGGCGTCAAGTTGCACTTCGATGATCAAGTTTTAGTGGTTGGGGATACCGGGCCGGATTTGGATAGCACCAGCCGGAATATATATATGGACCGGCCCGACAACACCCGGCAGATGGCGGCCGCAACCCTTACGCTTTATTTTCCCACTGTTAGCGAACTAGTGAAAAGCAAACGCAATCGTGTCATGTTGACGATGGGGCTGGTACTGTTGCTGTTTGGTGCCGCCCTGCAGCGGATGCTTTCACAGGTGCTGACTAAGCCAATGCAGAAAATGGTGCGCGTCGCTCAGGCGGTATCAGGCGGGGAGATGACGTGTCGATTCGATGATTCCACCGGTGACGAGTTTGGCTACCTTGGTGGATTCATTAACCAGGCGTTGGGCGATCTGTCTTACCAGGCTGCCCACGATCCGGTGACCGGGTTATATAACCGTCGTGAATTTAACCGACACTTACATCGTGCCTTGCAAACAGCCCAGCGGGACGGTCAGTCGCACGGGCTTTGTTATCTTGATCTCGACCGCTTTAAGCTGATTAACGATACCTGCGGTCATACCGCCGGAGATGAATTCCTTCTGCAGCTTTCTCATCACCTCCAGCAGCACATGCGCAAATCCGATATGTTGGCACGTCTGGGAGGCGATGAATTTGCCGTGCTGTTACAGCACTGCCCGCTTACCCGGGCCACGGAAGTAGCGGAGGAATTATTGCAAACTATCCAGGAATTCAGGTTTGTTTGGGA
>JAZFSS010000233.1:0-5243 GCA_036446275.1 Gammaproteobacteria bacterium
GCGTATATGAGTTTCGCCGGTTTCTGGTTCCACCGAGAACGCCGGTGTTTTCAGCCCGTCGTGAGCACGACGCATGCCTCGCTTGGAACGACTTTTACGACTTTTTTGGACTGCCATGACAAAAACTCCTGGTATCAATCATAATTTGCTTTTCAATTGGGCCAGCGCCGCAAACGGGTTCTGCTTCGCCGGTTCCGAGGCCCCGGTGGTCATTGGCAGCCGCCGCTCGCAATGCTCGGACTCACCATGCATCGGCACTGTCGGCAGACACAGCAATAGTTCGTCCTCAATCAAATTCGTCAACCGCACGGGGTCTCGTGTTGCCATCAGCGGCTCGTAACATTTGGGGAGACGATTTCCCTCGTCTACCCCTTCAATGATGCCGAGCTGCATCTTTAGCTGCACCGGTACCGTCAATGCCTCCAGGCATCGTTGGCAGATCAATTCAATAGCGCCGCTAATCGTTCCTTGCAGGTATCGTATGCCGGTTTCATCGATGCCGAATTGAAGATGCACTTGCACTGGCTTTTGCCGTCCATGCAACAGAGGTGCCAACCGCTCCATGTTTTCCAGGTCAACAGACCCTGACAACTCCTTTTTCGCCTCTGCAAGGGGGACGGGTGCAATCCAATCCGGCAGACACTGGAACATAAGCAGACAATCATAGCTTTCGCTGGAGTAAGTGTCAAAGAAGCCTAGGAAATCCAACCCTTCCGGGTAGCCGTAGCGATGGTCTGAAATCGAATAGACACAAACTGTTACTAATGAGTACGTTAGTACACCGACGTTTTGGTCCTCGTTCCCGCCCCCTTTGAAGGGGGCGGGACAGGGTGGGGGTAGTGTAAACAAACGGTTTTACTAAGGTGAAACAAGGTAAGCCGACACCGTTTACCTTGTTTCACCTTAGTACTACCCACCAAACGCTGCTTACAAGCTATTGAACCATTCGTTACAGTACAATGCTCATTTGAAAAGGTCGCCTTTGTGCAACATAGGAGCTGAGCATTCCTGCTACCTGGGTAAGGGTCCGGGGCCGACACCAGTGGAGCAAACCTTGATCCATAAGATTCTGATTGCAAACCGCGGTGAGATTGCCGTTCGCATTGCACGCGCTTGCGCTGAAATGGCCATTACATCGGCGGCGGTTTATACGGACGCCGATCGCCATTCGTTGCACGTTAAAAAGGCCGACGAAGCCTACCACATCGGCCCGGATTCCGTGGCTGGATATTTGAATGCTCATCGAATCGTCAATCTTGCGGTGGCGACCGGATGTGATGCGGTACATCCAGGTTACGGGTTCCTTTCGGAAAATCCGTTGCTGGCGGAAATTTGTGAACGCCGAGGGATTCGGTTTATCGGCCCCGATGCCGCCACCATTCGGCTGATGGGCAACAAATTACAAGCCCGCCAGGCCATGCGGGAAGCTGGATTACCGGTGGTGCCTGGCAGTGAAGGCAATGTGGCAGACGTCAAGGAAGCGCTAGCGTTGGCGGAAGAAATTGGGTATCCGGTAATGCTCAAGGCGACTAACGGCGGCGGCGGCAGGGGAATCCGCCGCTGCGATACATCAGATGAACTTCAGCGCAGCTTTGCGCGGGTGGTGTCTGAGGTTACCAAGGCGTTTGGTGACGGTGACGTATTCCTGGAACGTTGTATCGAGCGCCCTCGCCACATTGAGGTGCAAGTATTGGCGGACCACCATGGCAAGGTGATCCACTTGTATGATCGTGACTGTTCCATTCAGCGGCGACATCAAAAACTGATCGAAATCGCGCCGTCCCCCCAGTTGAGTCAGGCACAACGAAGCGAACTGGGCGAGCTCGCGGTGCGAGGCGCGAGCCACGTTGGTTATCGCAATGCCGGTACTGTAGAGTTCCTTTTTGATAAAGACGACAACTACTATTTTATGGAAATGAATACCCGCTTGCAGGTAGAACATACAGTAACTGAGCAGATTACCGGTGTCGACATCGTGCAGGAACAGATTCGCATCGCAGCCGGCCAACCGTTGCAATATGACCAGGAGGATATTCAACTGCGGGGCGTTGCCATGGAGTTGCGTATCAACGCGGAAGACCCGCAGAATGATTTTTTACCCAGTTTCGGCCGCATTACCCGTTATTTTTCTCCCGGAGGCCCCGGCGTACGTACCGATGCGGCCATTTACACGGGCTATCCCATTCCTCCCGACTATGACTCCTTGTGCGCGAAGATAACCGTGTGGGCGTTAGGCTGGGAACCGTTATTAAACCGGGCACGTCGCGCCCTCAATGACATGGGTGTTTATGGGGTAAAAACCACGATCCCGTATTTTTTGGAGATTCTAAAGGTGCCTGACTTCATAGAGGGCCGCTTCGACACCGGTTTCGTGGATCAGCATCCGGAGCTCACTCAGTATGCAACACGCCGCTCCAACCGGGAGTTGGCAGCGGTGGTAGCCGCCGCGGTGGCGGGTAGTTTGGGACATTAATGGAAGTATTTAATAGATTAGGGAGGGTCTGATGTGTCGTCATTGCGAGGAACAAAGTGACGAAGCAATCTGTAAGTAGCTGATTTCTGAGTAGGAGATTGCCGCGCTACGCTCGCAATGACGGGAATATTTGAATTAATCAGAGCTTCCTTAGCTTATTCGTCCTCGCGGTGACATTCCCCCTCAATGGTACGGGGGGATGGTGCCGATGGATCGCGATCCGGCTGACCTCCCAGAACTACATTTCGGCCCAGGAACCAAGTGACCGCGGCACTGCGCAGACCGGGAACCAAGGCCAAGAACCCGAGGGTGTCGGTAAAAAAGCCCGGTGTCAGCAACAGCGCCCCGGCAATCAACAGTACGATGCCTTCCAGCATTTCCATCGCGGGCAGTTGTCCCTGGGCCAAAGCCGCCCGAACCCGCTGTAACGTGGAAAATCCCTGCAAACGGAGCAGGTATACCCCGATGATCGCGGTACTGACTACCATCAAGACCGTGGCGACAGGTCCAATCCAACCGCCCACCTTAATGAGCAAATAGATCTCAACCAGGGGGACCAGGACAAAAAGGGCAAATAGCCAATGCATTGGATTCATTTTCTGACCATACCCAATCAGACCATTCCGGTACAGAGGCGGCGATCAGGCCAACCGATAGCCGGTCCGGCAACAGATCCTCGAAATAACCTCGTCGGGCCTTTACCACCCGGAATGCCATCGAGTATGGTTTCGGCCATGGAAACGGAAGCACGGGTGGTGCTCTGCACGGTGCCGACTGGAGACATCGCGGCGCAGATCGCCCGCGAGCTGGTCCAGCGCCGGCTGGCAGCCTGTGTAAACGTGATTCCCGGCATAACCTCGGTCTACCGCTGGAAAGGGTCCATAACCACCGATGCTGAGCAGCTATTAGTGATAAAAACGTCCAGCAGCCTAATGGATTCGCTGCAACAGGCGATACAGGAACTGCATCCCTACGAACTTCCGGAAATTATTGCAGTCCCAATAGTGGGCGGCTTACCCGCTTATCTTGCCTGGATTAATGAATGCACTAAACCATAAATGATGAACCCCTGCCGATTTATTGGGCTTTTATTACTATTGCCGGTGATTGCCTTCGGGGCGGCACTTGAGGAAATCCCTGCGTCCGATCAGGCAAAATCCTTTACAGTTGTTGCAAAGAAATCAAACGCCATTGAACAGCTCATTGGGCTTGGTAATAGTCTGGGCCTTGGGCAAACCGCCGAGAGTTTTTTACCTGCGGACGAGGCATTTCAATTTAGTGCCGATGTTCGTAATGTCAATACCATTGCCCTTAACTGGGTTATCGCAGACGGTTACTATCTCTACCGAGACAAGTTCAAAATTCAGTTACAGAATGTTCAGGGGATCTACGTTAAAGAAGTTGAATTCCCGGCCGGCGAGGTAAAGGAGGACGAATTCTTTGGGCGCATGGAGGTATACCACAATAATGTCGAAGCTGTGGCAACGTTGGAGCGGTTAGACCCACAGGCAACAGAAATAACACTGATTGCGACTTATCAAGGCTGTGCCGAAGCCGGAATCTGCTACCCACCCATCGAACGGTCAATAGTACTAATGCTTGCCGATGCAAGCCCGCCACCTGCACCAGTCGCTGCTACTGCAACCGCGCCAGTGCCAAAATCACCAGTAGCGGAACAGGATCTAATCGCGCAAAAGTTATTACAAGAGAATGTCCTGTTTACAATCCTGAGTTTTCTAGGTTTTGGCTTGTTACTAGCTTTCACTCCCTGTGTATTCCCCATGATCCCGATCCTATCGAGCATCTTAGTGGGACAAGGTGGTGAGCTTACGGCCAGACGGGGATTCGGGTTGTCGTTAGTGTATGTCATTGCCATGGCATGCACCTACACGGTAGCTGGTGTTCTGGCCGGCCTATTCGGCCGAAATTTACAAGCAACTTTTCAGAATCCGTGGATATTGAGCGCCTTTGCGGGAGTTTTTGTTTTGCTGGCCCTGTCCATGTTTGGCTTTTATAAACTGCAGATACCTGCCTTTATTCAGGACCAGATTACGAAAATCAGTAACCGGCGAAAGGGCGGCACTATCGTTGGTGTAGCCATTATGGGGTTCCTTTCCGCCATGATCATAGGCCCCTGTGTCGCCGCGCCGCTCGCCGGCGCATTGATCTACATTGGCCAGACCGGTGATGCGGTACTTGGGGGTCTCGCATTGTTTGCGCTAAGTGTCGGCATGGGAATACCACTGCTGGCGTTGGGCGCCGGGGCCGGCAAATTACTCCCTAAGACCGGCCCATGGATGAATATGATCAACGCAGTGTTTGGGGTGTTGTTACTGGCACTGGCAATCTGGTTACTCGAGCGCATTCTCCCGGCATCGGTTAGCCTGGCCCTTTGGGCCGTCCTGCTTATCGTATCTTCGGTCTATATGGGTAGTTTGGATAGTCTGGAATCCGGTGCAGGCGGGTGGAGACGCCTTTGGAAGGGCATAGGGCTGGTGTCGCTAGTGTGCGGCGTTCTATTGTTGGTTGGCGCCGCTAGTGGCAGCAAAGAGTTGCTGCAACCACTACGGGGACTGGGTCTGCTTACCGGCACCGGCGAACCCGCCGCGAGCGAGTCTGCGCTGGCCTTCCACACTATTAAATCCGTTGCCGATCTGGAGTATGAACTTCAGAAATCGGCTCAGAATTCCCAATACGTTATGTTGGACTTTTACGCGGACTGGTGCGTAACATGCAAGGAAATGGAGAAGTACACGTTTTCCAAACAAGA
>JAZFSS010000234.1:0-2257 GCA_036446275.1 Gammaproteobacteria bacterium
ACCTAACCACCGGTTTTATGGATATATTTTAAAGCTCTAAATTTATCGCAAACCACACCTCGTTTACATGCAAACCCCGCCGCGCCTGGGATCACCGGTTCCTTCGAAACTGCGGCCATCCCAAGCCACAGTATGAGCGCCGCCAAAAAACAGGTTGAGGCCTTCCCACACCCGGTTGTGGGGATAACCGGCAGTCAGCTGTTCGATTACGGCAGGATCAAAACCCCCTTCTATATTAAGTTCGTCATGCTCGTAATGAATGCGCGGACTTTCCACGGCGGATTGCAGGGTCATGCCAAAGTCCATTACATTGATAAGTACTTGCAGAATCGCCGTACGAATCCGATTCGAACCTCCCGATCCGGTTGCAATCAGGCGCCCCTTCCCATCTACCAACAAGGAGGGAGACAACATGGAGGTCAACCGTACATTGGGCGTCCACCGGTGAAATCCTGTGGGATTCAGATCTTGTTCCCCCAACATATTATTCAACATGATCCCGGTACCGGGAACCAATGCCCCGCAACCTTCTCCGTTGCTCACGCTGAGGCTTGCAACGTTCCCCTTTTTATCAATAACTCCAATATGGGTGGTGCCCCGTAACGCAGCGGGCCTTCCCGCGATCTCTTCCCGGTATCGCTTTAGATAGTCGTCATCCAATAGCGCCGTTGCATCCAGATTATGGGCTTCGTATTGACTCAGAAACTCCATGCGTGCCCGGTTGGTAAGCCCCATCACACGAGCAAGCCCGGCAAGATGTTTATTGCTGCCAAATGTTGTGCCAGCAGTAATAACGTCTGCCAACATACGCAGACCGAAGCCGATCAATAATCCTCCCGATGCCGGCGGCGGGTTGGTAAATAAACGACCATTGCGGTAGGGAACTTCCAAGGGATCACGTACCTGGACCCTGTAGTCTTGCAAATCCTTTCTGCTGAGATGACCGCCGCCCGCCTGACATTGCTCTGCAATCAACTGGGCGATTTCACCTCGATAGAATAGATCATCACCTTCCAGCGCAAGGATTTCCACGGTCTGCGCCAGTTGTTCATTGCGTAACAGGTCTCCCTCCCCTGCGAGGCCGGTGTCTGCGCTGCCCCCGTAGGTCCGCGTGGATTCCTCACTCGAACCAAAAATAGGCGCGACTACACTGAGAATGTATGCCTGGAAGATATTGACCCTTACGCCATGCCTGGCCGCCTCCACGGCCGGTAGGACAATCTCCTGAAGAGGCATTGAACCCAGTTGGCGGTGCATCTCAAACATGCCGCGCACGATACCGGGCGTAGCGATGGAGCCAAATCCGATGTGAAATTCCTGCTGGGTGGTGCCAAAATCCGCGACGATGGGTCGAAAGTCGATATCCGTGTCGGGACGCTGCACTTGTGGCGTGTGCACGAAGAAATCAAAGATTTTTACCGGACCGTCTCCGGGGCGCGCCAGCAGAAAACCACCTCCGCCCAGAGAGGCCAGCACCGGCTCGGCAACGCATGCCATAAAAAATGCTGCAATCGCCGCGTCGAATGCGTTACCTCCTTCCTGCAAAATGGCCTTGGCTGCCTGGGCAGTACGTTCGTGCCCGGCAACCACGACTCCCTTAACGGCCATGGCTGGTTTGGCCCCCGCTAACTGCGCATCCGGTCAATGGATTTGACATAGTGATCCAACAATAAGCGATCTTCTTCGCCCATTCCCACAAAGGCCATACCAATAATATAACGACTATGTTCGCTGGACAGATAATGGTGTACTACCTTTGCAGCCACATTGATGGACTTGGAACTCTCCGCGCCGGCAACAGGAACCGATAATTGGAACTGTGCCCCCGGATCGGCCGGGGCATCATAACCAACCGCGATACCTCCTGCAGACAGATTGGCGCTGGTTACGGTAATGGTCTCGCCACTGGAGAGGGTTAATCGCACCGGCAGGCGAATCTTGATTCGCTGGTAATTTCTTTTTTCTTTTGGCATGTTATTTTTCTAATAGGAATTGGAAAGGATAGTTGTAGAGTACAAACCACTGTCCGTCAAGCTTGTAACAGGCCGAATAAATTCGGCCTGTTACTTAGGGCAACAACGAAGGCGCGCTACGTAGAAATGCCAGGCCTTCCGCGGGAGAAAATTGATCGAGGACATAGGCTCTGAAGAGTATATGGTGGGTCTGGGTGTCCAACTTCTCCCACTTCGTCATATAAAATCCCAGCCCCCTATGATAGCGGTCCGGATCCTCTGTCAAACGTTGTTTGGCGGCGTCA
>JAZFSS010000235.1:0-2634 GCA_036446275.1 Gammaproteobacteria bacterium
ACAGCAGAATCCGATTGTAATTGCCGTAGGGCTCCGCGCCGAACACGGTGATCTCGTAACGATCGGTTGCGAGTTTCAGCAACTCCTCCAGGGTACGCACCCCGGCCATGCCATTGCCCACCAGCACTAATTTTTCTTTCATGCCCTGCTCCATACCAATACTTACCAGTCAGTAATGGCAAGTCCCGTGCCAGTATGGCGCGATTGCAGGAATACCTGCCCTAAGTTTTTGTTGTTACTAAAAATTACCAGTAATCAGCACCATATTTTGCAACGCAACACGCAACGCGATTGCTCTCTTGTGGTGCGTCATCGATGGGCGGCGCACATTTTTGAAACAAAGACCACAGGGTTAATCAGCCCATAGGACAAACTTATGCCGCCGCATATTGGCAACAGGTTTTGGACGAAGGTCCACTGGACCTTCGTCTTATTCCGGCTTACCCCTGTTTCGCTCGTCGCCTACGACGCGCCGGGTATTCCTCCCCTCTCTCCAGCACCGTGTTACATACCGTAAAACTGACCCGCCACACAGGTTTTCATTTCATTGTGTAATGACAGTACTTCCCCGCACTGAAATCGTTCGCTCTTGCACGCTTTGTGTGCATCCTCTCGATAATAATTTGCCCGCGGATTGCTAAGTTACTGAATCTTCACAGCACCTCTGCATGGCACGGACCTTGCGATGGCACTTACTATTTGTGTGAGGGTCATGGCATGTCACCCGAGAGTACGCTGAATCTGTTTTCCTTTTCCGGCAAAGAACGCACGCTTCATCTCACCTGGTTCGCCTTCTTTTTGAGCTTTGTGGTGTGGTTCAACCACGCACCGCTGCTGGCGGCAATCCGGGACACCATGGGATTCAGCGACCAGCAGGTAAAGGTGTTGCTGATCTTGAATGTCGCGCTGACCATTCCGGCGCGCATCGTAATTGGCATGCTGGTGGACCGTTTCGGTCCCCGCATCATGTATACACTGCTACTGGGCATTTCGGGCCTATTGTGTTTCGCCTATGCCATGGCCAACAGTTTCGAGACCATGGCCCTGACCCGCTTTCTGCTGGGTTTTGTGGGCGCGGGGTTTGTCATCGGCATCCGCATGATCGGCGAATGGTTTCCGGCCCGGCAGGTCGGCATCGCCGAAGGCGTCTACGGTGGTTGGGGAAATTTCGGTTCCGCCGCCGCGGCCATGAGTCTGCCCGCGATTGCCTTGTGGTTCGGTGGTGATCAGGGTTGGCGTTATGCCGTGGCGCTGACCGGCTGCATCGCCTTGGTGTACGCCGCGGTGTATTACCGCTTGGCCCGCAACACGCCCAAGGGTTCCACCTATTTCAAGCCCAAACGCACCGGCGCCATGGAGGTAAGTAGCAAGGGTGATCTGGTGTTGTACCTGGTCATGAACATCCCCATGTACCTGGTGCTGGCGCTGCTCACCTGGAAACTGTCGCCGGCCAATCTTGGTCTGTTAAGCCAGGGAATAGCCGGCCTGATCTATGGCGTGCTGGCAACGATCTATATCCTTCAGGCCGCGCACATCTACCGGGTCAATAAGGACGTATTAGTAAAGCCGGTGCCGGAGATTCATGGCTATAAGTTCAAACAAGTGGCGGTGTTGAATTTTGTCTATTTCGTTACCTTTGGAGCCGAACTGTCGGTAGTGTCCATGCTGCCGCTGTTTTTTCTGGATACCTTCGGCATCTCACCGGTAACAGCCGGCATGCTAGCCGCAAGTTTCGCCTTTACGAATCTGATTGCGCGGCCCGGTGGGGGCTGGCTAAGTGACCGCTTTGGCCGCAAAAAAACCCAGGCCATTTTACTCACGGGGATCGCAATAGGCTATGCCATCATGAGCAATATCACCGACGGCTGGCCGCTGGCCCTGGCGGTCATCGCGACCATGGCCTGCTCTTGCTCGGGACAGGCCGGTTCGGGCGCCGTGTTCGCCATGGTGCCATTGATCAAGCGGCGCATGACGGGGCAGATTGCCGGCATGACCGGGGCCTATGGCAGTGTGGGTGCGGTAACGTTCCTGACAATCTATTCGTTCGTGTCGCCCCAGACCTTTTTCCTGGTCATCGCCGGGGCGGCGGTACTCTGTCTTGGCATTGCCCAGTTACTGGATGAGCCGGAAGGACAGATCGCGGAAGTATTGCCCGACGGTACGGTACAGATGATCGACGTGACCTGAAACAATGTTAATCACCGACCCTTCTCTGCAGGCAGGCACTCCCGACGTTGGCCCGGCGGAAAAACCCGCTGGGGTCAATGAACTGGTAGTGGAAGCGGGCCAATTCAGCACCGCGGGCGTGAAACCTGCCAACGAAGATTCCTGCGGCATCCGCATTCCGGCAACGGAACGGCGCGCCGCCAAGGGCATCGCCTGCATCATTGCCGACGGCATGAGCGGTAGTGAAGGCGGCCGCGAAGCCGCGGAATCCTGTGTGCATGGTTTTCTTGGCGACTACTTCAGCACGCCGGATTCCTGGTCCGTGAAAAACGCTGGTGAAAAGGTATTGGGCGCCTTGAACCGTTGGCTGTACGGCCAGGGCCAACATCGCTACGGTTCCAGCCATGGCATGGTCACCACCTTGAGTGCCCTGGTGATCAAATCCACCACGGCACATCTGTTCCATGT
>JAZFSS010000236.1:0-4153 GCA_036446275.1 Gammaproteobacteria bacterium
GTAATTCCTGACTAAAACACTATGATATTAACCGGCCACTGCCGGTTTGGCAATGGTTTTCGTTGTAAGCCAATCTGTTAGGACTCTCTGGATACCATCGCTGTCCAGACCGCACTCCGCCAGCATTTCCTCTCTGGAAGCATGGTTTATGAACCGGTCAGGAATACCCAGTTGGATAATGGGTATTGCGATACCGTGTGCTGTCAGACATTCACTGACCGCGCTACCGGCCCCTCCCGCGATCGCATTTTCCTCGATGGTCACTAGCACCGAATGGCTTTGTGCAAGCTCCAGTACACGCTCTGTATCCAATGGTTTAATAAAGCGCATGTTTACCACCGTGGCGCCAAAGCCTTCCCCGGCTTCCCAGGCCGGGCCTACCATACTGCCGAAGGCCAACAGGGCGATGTTTTGTCCTTGCACCAAGGTATCAGATTTGCCGACGGCAAGAATACCTGCATGGATGTCAACTTGCGCTCCCGGTCCGGCGCCGCGGGGATAGCGTACTACCGCCGGGCTATGTAACTGTTGGGCTGTTTGCAGCATTTGGCGACATTCGTTTTCGTCGGCGGGGGCCATGACAACCAGATTCGGAATGCAGCGCAGGAACGAAAGATCAAAGCTTCCCGCGTGGGTCGGTCCGTCAGGACCCACCAGGCCGGCACGGTCCACTGCGAATGTCACCGGCAAGTTTTGCAAGGCAATGTCGTGGATCAACTGATCGTAGGCCCGTTGCAGGAACGTTGAGTAAATAGCAACCACCGGATGCAATCCCTCACATGCCAGTCCCGCCGCCAAGGTCAGGCTATGTTGCTCGCTGATGCCAACGTCGAAAAAGCGACTTGGAAACCGTTCCGCAAATCGAACCAGGCCGGAACCTTCTTTCATGGCGGGTGTAATCGCCACGATGCTTGGATCTTCCTGAGCGGCATCACAGATCCAATCGCCGAATACCTGGGTGTAGGTCAACTTGTCTTTAGTCGGCCCGGTGGGCGCGCCGGTTTTTGGGTCGAATGTGCCGACGCCGTGATAGGCGCAAGGATTCTCCTCGGCAGGGGCATAGCCTTTGCCCTTGCGGGTTACGATATGTAGCAACTGTGGCCCCCGTAATGCCTTGAGGTTGCGAAGCGTTTTAATCAACGCCTGTAAATCATGGCCATCAATGGGTCCGATATAATTGAAACCCAATTCTTCGAACAAGGTCCCCGGCACGACCATTCCCTTCATATGTTCCTCGGCACGGCGGGCCAGTTCCAGCATGGGCGGCAACCGATGCAGAACATGTTTACTACCTTCCCGTACCGAAGTGTAAAGACGTCCCGACATAATGCGCGCCAGATAATTAGAAAGGCCGCCGACGTTTGGCGAGATCGACATATCATTGTCGTTCAGGACCACCAGCAGATCGGCGCCCAGATCACCTGCGTGGTTCAAGGCCTCAAAGGCCTGTCCGGCGGTCATGGCGCCATCCCCGATTACCGCCACGACGTTACGATCGTGGTTTCCCCGGGCAGCGGCGATGGCCATGCCCAAGGCGGCACTGACAGAAGTACCGGCATGGCCCACGCCGAAGGTGTCATAGGGGCTTTCGTCTCTTTTTGGAAAGCCTGCGATACCATCTTTTTTGCGCAGCGTTTTCATGCGATCCCGGCGACCCGTAAGGATCTTATGGGGGTAGCTCTGGTGTCCAACATCCCAAACCAGCCTGTCATCGGGCGTGTTGAACACATAGTGCAAGGCGATGGCCAATTCTACGGCCCCCAGGTTGGAGGCAAGGTGACCTCCCGTGGTGCTGAGTGATTCGATCAGGAAACAACGCAGTTCGCCCGCCAATACCTCCAGTTCTGATTCGGAAAGGCGGCGCAACGCCGCGGGCGAGTCGATATGTTCCAGCAAGGGATACTCCGTCGAACAGCTCATGGTGGGGTTCTACAACTAATCATTATTATCCTTGGGGAATGGGCCGCTTGCAAGGATACCTAGGAGATAGTCTGCGTACCCCGGATATTGGTGCAGTATGCGTGCTAGTGATTTCGCTCGACGATATAGCTGCACAGCCAGCGTAACGGGTCCGCCTCACTGCCAAAGGTGGCAAGGGTAGCCAGGGCCTCCCGGTGCAGATCCCTGGCACGTTCATCAGCGGCGTCCACTCCAAGCACGGCAGCATAAGTAGGCTTATTCAGGGCGCGATCACTGCCCGCGGCCTTGCCGAGGTGTTGGGTACTTCCAGTAACATTCAGCACGTCATCCCTGATTTGGAAGGCGAGCCCAATTTGCTTGCCAAAACGGTCCAGCCGGCCCATGTCATCGGCTTGTGAAGCCGTTGCGCAAAGGGCGCCCAATCGAACACTCGCCCGTATCATGGCGCCTGTCTTGTGAATATGCATATCGTCCAATTGCGCAATATTCAATTCCTGGCCTACCGCGGCAAGGTCGATGGCCTGTCCACCCACCATGCCTCGGGAACCGGCAGCTTGCGCGAGGAGTTCCACCATCTGCAGACGAGTCGCGGGTACAAACAGGTGTTCCGGGGCCTGTGCGAGGACTTGGAAGGCCAGTGCCTGGAGGGCATCGCCTGCCAAAATGGCTTGTGCTTCCCCGTAGGCCCGATGGCAACTGAGTGTACCGCGGCGTAGATCATCGTCGTCCATGGCCGGCAAGTCGTCATGAATGAGCGAGTAGGCATGGATCAATTCCACCGCGCATGCCGGACGATCCAAGGCCTCCGGGTTTGCACCTACTATGTGACCACTTGCATACACCAACAATGGGCGCACACGTTTCCCCCCTGTTAGCACGGCGTAACGCATGGCTTCGTGGAGTTCGGCGGGATGGATGCCGTCACGGGGAAGCAGCTGCTGCAGGGCGCGTTCGACACGGGCCTGGTACTCATCCATAAAGACGGTCAGGCCGGCGTTATTGTCCGAATCAGGATTCGTCACTTTCGAAGGATGCCAGCTCCTGGTTGCCGTCTTTCTCTACTAGGATCAGGACTTTCTGTTCCGCCGTTTTAAGGGCCTTCTGGCAGGTCCGTGTCAACTCGATGCCACGCTCGAAGTGGCGCAGGGAATCTTCCAGGCTCAGCTCGCCTGCCTCCATCTTTTCCACAAGGCCTTCGAGTTCCTCCAAAGCCTTTTCGAAGTCCGGGGGATCCTTGCGTTTTTTAACCACGGTTTGCCTCCCAAAAACCCGTTTACGGTACCCCAGGGGTCGCCCGGGGGTCAATGTATGTGCCGGCGCACGGTGGTGTTACGCTGCCGTAAAGCTGCCATTTGACACAGATATTTGGCTGAGTTAACGTAATTGGCAGCCCAGTTTAGAATGGTTCTAAATCGGTTTCAGGAGCATAATCCTGAGGCTATTTTGTTGGAGAAAATGTTATGGAGTTAAAAGGCAGTAAAACTGAAACAAATCTCAAAGATGCATTTTCAGGCGAGTCCCAGGCGAACCGCCGCTACCTGTATTTTGCGGCGAAAGCGGACGTTGAGGGCTATAACGATGTATCGGCGGTTTTCCGTTCCACGGCGGAAGGTGAAACCGGTCATGCTCATGGGCATCTTGAGTACCTGGAGCAGGTAGGGGATCCGGCCACCGGCCTACCCATTGGCGCTACGTCTGATAATCTGAAGGCGGCCATTGCGGGTGAGACCTACGAATACACCGATATGTATCCCGGTATGGCAAAGACCGCACGGGACGAAAGCTTTGATGAAATTGCCGATTGGTTTGAAACCTTGGCGAAGGCGGAACGTTCTCACGCCAACCGGTTCCAAAAAGCCCTGGACGCTTTAGACAATTAAACCGGCGTTGGTAGTAAATAGTAACAAGGGGCCGGTTAACACCGGCCCCTTTTGATTATAGATTCCTAAGCCCAAGTAATCACAGAGAACTGTACATAATGTCCGCACCCACTCAAGGTAGCCGTGAAGGTAGTCTCCAGGCGCCTACCCGTCATCCCATCGCCTGGCAAGAGCCCGGTTTTTACGACCAGGAAAAACTGTTTAAAGAACTAGAGCGGGTATTCGATATCTGTCACGGATGCCGCCGCTGCTTTAGTCTTTGCAACGCCTTTCCGACCTTGTTCGATGCCATCGATGCATCGGACACCATGGAACTCGATGGTGTATCCAAGCAAGTGTATTGGGACGTGGTG
>JAZFSS010000237.1:0-3808 GCA_036446275.1 Gammaproteobacteria bacterium
CTCGCGGCATTGAGTGTTTTCTTGGCGCCGTTTGGGCTGCTCTGGATCCTTGTCCGTCTGTTTCCACCATGGGAACCTGCACAAAGCCGAGGGTCTTAGCGGTTATGGGCTAAGGTCTCGCCGAGCAATGGCCCAAAACGCTCGGCAATGCACGGATGATCAGAAGAAGACAGCTGCTGTAGTAAGCAGACCCATACTAAAAATAAATGGGGACCGGTTTCTTTTAAGGAAACTCTGATCAATCCGTCATTCCGGCGAATGCCGGAATCCATGCTATTGATTTTTCTGGATTCCCGCTTCCGCGGGAATGACGATTGCGGAATAAATCAGGGTTTCCTTAATATAAAACGTGGTCTGTCTCCAATTTACCATCTCGAGGCGAAGCGCCTTAGCAATAGACGGCCCCATTCAGGGGCCTAACCCCACTTTAAAAAAAGCTACTCAAGAAACTGGAAAAATTCTAAGGGACCGCTACACAGGGTGCTAAAATCGTCTTGGGCGCCAAGCAAAGTAGAGATAGCAACCTTCGCAGGGAATTAATAGGGGCACACCGCGGAATTGCAATGAATGAGCCTGAAACAAGGGAATCCAGCGGAAGCAAAGAGGAGGGGGGAACTGCGCAAGACGATTTCTCTTCTGAGGAACCCGCAAGCATTTGGACTGTGGTTGTAATTTGTATTGTACTCGCACTCAGTTTAGCGTTTCCCCTTGTTATATTTCTCTCCAATGCCCCATAGGTTATATGGGACTTACTTAAGCCCAAAATATGTAAAACTGCATCACTTACGCGATCCTGTCATTCTGGCGAAAGCCAGAATCCAGTGGTTTTTGCCGGCCTCCTGGATTCCGGCCTGCGCCGGGATGACGGGTGTTTTCTGCTTAAGTAAGTGCCATTCTGGTCTGTCCCTGAGTTCACTTTCCAGCGTAATAGGCCGCGATACCTTGGATATCCGTATCGTCCAATGGCCAGACCATTGCATGCATCATGGAGATCACGCGAGTTTTCTGCTTGTATGCCTGGAGCGCATTGACTAAGTACGTTTCTTGTTGTCCAGCAAGATTTGGAAACCTTGGGTTATCACTGATGCCCCCAGGTCCGTGGCACCGTTCACAAATTTTGACCCACTCCGCCGTGGACCGCCGTTCCAGGACAACCTGGGCCTTTGGTTCCCGGGTGGCGTAATAGGTGGCCAGCGCATTGATTTCCTGGTTACTCAAGGAGGCAACGATCTCTTTCATCAGCGCATGGGTACGAGGCCCGTCCTTATAGGCCTTGGTGGCCGCGACAAGGTACTGGGCATCCTGACCGGCCAGACTTGGGGTGATTGGGTCGGAGCTGTTTCCGCCCTCACCGTGGCAACCATCACAACCCTCTGCCGCTCCCGGAACAGTGATCTCTACTTTTCGCGGTAGGGGTATTTGAACTGCGTAGTACGCCGCAATGTTTTCCGTGTCTTTTTCGCTTAATGCTTGTGCCAGGCTGGTCATAATCTCATCATTACGTTCCCCCTCTTGATAGGCCCTCATTGCAGCAATTGTATAGGCAGCAGGTTGCCCTGCCAGAGTCGGCGTGCCGGGAAGTGTGCTATTGCCGCCTGCGCCATGACATCCTTCGCAACCAGGGGTTAGTGCCGCACCGGCGAGCACAGGGTCTATCTCCGGTTCCCGTCCGGCTTCTTCAGATCCCCCCAGTTCCTCCTTACCGCCATCTTCACCAACTGTACCTCCAACCGGCGCAAGACTCGCATAGTACTCTGCCACATTCGCCAACTCGGTATCAGTGAGCGTTTCCAAATTCTTTTTCATCAAGCCGTTTTTTCTCGTACCAGTCTTGTATTCTTTTGAGGCCGTGAGGATATAGTCTTTGTGCTGACCGGCGAGATTGGGTACTTCGGGCGCCGTTCCCTTACCATCGGAACCATGGCACTCAAAGCAAGTGGCCGAGGCAGCGGCCTTGCCTGCATCAATTGAACTCATGAACCCGCCGACTGGGGCCGGCGCCTCAATAGAAACATCTTCTTCCGGGGATTTGTTTTCCGAGCACGCCGATAACATTAGCAATAGCACGGCGCAAAAAGTAGTACGCTTCATAGGTGCTCCTCAAACTTTCAGACTGATATTTTCTTCTGCTCAATGCCGAGGATATCCCGTAGTGCTTTGAGCCACTGCGGTATATTGGCCTTATTTTCCGGTAAAGACTTGTTACTTCGGTCTCTCCAGCCGTAAGCCCGGCTCCATACAGACCCTAATCAACCAATCCCATTTACAAGCAAGATTAAAATACAATCCATTGTGGTTCACCTATCTACTTGATCTGAATCTTACCACTTGCAAGCTCCGGCGGAAGTTTGTAAAACCACATCTGATAGATCGATATTAACCACTCGATCGCAAAACATATCCCCATTAATCCGCCACTGACGAGAACCACCCAGGCAAACGGTTCATAGACCTTCGTCATGTACCAGGACGCTATGTCTGCAATGATTGCTAGAAAAGGAATCGAAATGACTAGAGCCTTAAACCAGCAATATCTTACGTAGGAGTGACAGAAAATGGTACTGACTATGAAAAAGATGAAGGTGAGGCCAAATAGGTGAATATGTGAGACACGGACCAGGGTAAAGAGATCCATCCCGGTATCGGCTTCCGTGGTTTCCAGCACTTTAGCAAAGCCACGCAGATCCAGAATATGCGGATTAGTCCCATCGTGACACCGAAGGCACCGGTTCTCTATGATCGGTTTTATTATGGTGTCAAACTCTGCTCTTTCCGTACCCCGTATTAGCCACTGCCTAATGGCTGCAGCTTCGTTCTGAGGCAGCATAGGCGCCATGGGGCCTTGAATCGCCATTTCGAGTTGGGTCTCGGATTTGCTGCCACTATAGGCAATAATCAGGTCTTGAACGGAAAGCATCGGATTGCCGTCCCGACCAGCATGGGATGCAAAGGTGTGAATCATCGCAAACAAATAGCCGACTCCCAACACCATGAGCGCCATGGTATAGGTTATCCGCATGCTTACGGGTAGGAATGAAAAATGCAGGCACTGGCCGTCGCGCGCGTTTACCATGTTCTGATTTCCTTAAATAGCTAGATCAGTTGTTCTTTGCGCCCTGGTCAATCCACTTTTTTATTATGCTGATTTCTTCGGGCGATAACCGATCGCGTCCAGGTGGCATGCTTACCGGCGCGTGTTTGTATTCGATCAATATCACCAATGGGCTGACAAGGCTGGCTCCAGGGGCGGTAACCGGTCCAAATTTGGTTCCTTTTGCCACGCTTGCATAGTCGGTAATGCTAAAACCACTGGCAGCATAACCGGAACCCCCTTCTACGTGGCAGGGAAGACAATGCTTGTCCAATATCGGTTTAACCTGTTGTGAAAACGAGACTTGCCTGGAACATCCTACCGTAAGCACGGCAATGACCAGTAATGTAACAATCAATAGAGATTTAAGTTTCATTCCACTCTCCTAACTTGGGCTTAGCACGAGGGCCATTCCGCTATTATAGGAAAACATGTGTATTCCGATATCGTATTGATATATATCAACTAGTAGTCATAAAAAGGTTGATCTTTTTGACGCTATATTGGTCCTGAAATGGTCTGTCTGAAAAAACCTGGTAAGAATACCCAGGGCAACGGCGAATGATAGATCCTTCGGCAACCCACGGACTATTATTGGTTACCAAGATATGCAGCAACCTTCTCCGCAGTGCGAGCGGCATTCAAAGTACAGTCATTAAGCGCTACGCCCCGGTACGAGTTTCCTGTCAAGAAAAGCCCTGGAAGTGAAGAAAGCCT
>JAZFSS010000238.1:0-5563 GCA_036446275.1 Gammaproteobacteria bacterium
TAACTACGGAAGAGTTCTTTGGTCTGATACTCGTGAATATTCAACTTCGGATTCCCCAACTAGAAATTCAACAATGCTCAAATATTGTTATTTATCGTCAGACACTTTTTACTGACGCCTGAATCTGATCAATCTTCGAAAGTAAGGTCTGGGCCTGGCGGATCGATGCCGCGTCAATCATGCGGCCATCCAATGCTACCGCGCCTTTGCCTTCGGCCGCGGCCTTGTCCATGGCTTCCAGGATACTACGCGCTCGCGTCACCTCCGGCTCACTGGGCGTAAAAATCTCATTGGCCAGTGGTATCTGGGAAGGATGAATGGCCCATTTGCCTTCACACCCTAAAGAGGCGACGGCACGAGCAACCGCAATGTAACCTTCGGTATCGGAAATATCGCCAAAGGGCCCATCAATGGGGCGCAGACCGTAGGCCCGGCAGGCAACTACCATGCGTGAAATCGCGAAGTGCCATTGGTCGCCCCAGTGCCGGGCGCGCGCGCCGGTATCGTCCGGATGGGTCAACATAACGTAGTCTGGATTCGGCCCGCCCATGTTAGTGGTGCGCGCCTGTGTGGATGCCGCATAGTCCGCCACACCAAAGACCATGGCCTCCATACGCTCCGGACAAGTTTGCGCGATCTTCTCTACGTTAGCCATGCCTAGCGCAGTCTCAATCAGAACATGCAAATTAATCGGCGCAAGACCCTTGGCCGCTTCGATCTGTTCCAATAGCGTGGCCACGAAATGCACATCGGACGGAGTACCCACTTTAGGAATCAGTATGGTGTCCAGATGGGCGCCGGCCCCTTCCACCAAGTCCACGATATCCCGGTAGCAATAATGAGTATCCAGGCCGTTAATGCGGACCGACACCGAACACTTCGACCAATCCAAATCGTTTAGCGCTGCAATAACGTTCTTACGCGCTTGCTCCTTCTCATCAGGGGCGACGGCATCTTCCAAATCCAGGAACACCATGTCGGCACCTGCGTTGGGTGCCTTTTCCAGCATCCGGGGGTTACTGCCGGGAACCGCAAGTTCGCTGCGATGCAAACGATTTTTAACAGCCATACCTACCTCGAATCATCCAATACAGACCCAGGTCACAAGTACCTTTTCGAATGCAGGAACCATTGAATACCCGCTCCGGACGAGGCCCTGAAGGCCCTGGGGCACGTAATCATACCCTAAGTCGGGTTAAAAATGAGGGTAGCTGCCGTACCAGGGTGCTGACATCGCCCCACGCTGGGTTTACGCCCTATTTTTCATCTTCAGAACGACCTTGACCGGCCGATAAACGTATTTCAACCGGGCCACGACCAAAAACACCATAAATCGCTGTAGGGTCAGGGCTCCACCGTCTGTTGGTGCTATCTCCCGCTGCCGCGAAAACCGGCTGGAGATTAAAGTTTGCTAACCAGAAACTAGACCTTGCGGACCCTAACAGACGGTGGAGCCCTGACCCTATAGATTCAGCCTTTGGGATCGACGTGGGTACTACTGCAACGGCATTCTCTGAAGAATCGCATCTTTTATCGCCCCCAGTTCGGCGTCCACTGTTAGCACTGCCTCTGGACATTGCGCAATCGCCGTGTCCGGATCTTTCAGGCCGTGACCGGTCAGGGTGCAGACGATGGTGCTGCCTGCCGGAATTTTTCCGGCATTTACGTCCCGTAACATACCAGCCACCGATATGGCGGAAGCCGGCTCGCAGAATATTCCTTCTTTGTCTGATAATAATTTTTGTGCCGCAAGGATCTCTGCATCTGTGCATTCATCGAACCAGCCGCCGGATTCTTCCCTAACCTTCCAGGCCTGTTCCCAGGACTGAGGATGACCAATGCGGATGGCTGTAGCCACGGTTTCCGGATCGTCTACCATTGTCCCCCGTAAAAAGGGCGCACTGCCGGAGGCTTGATACCCCACCATAGTAGGACGACTGCCAACAATCGCACCGCTGGCATAGCTGCAACTACCGTTACAAAATAGGCAGGCTCCAGTGACATGGTCACCGCCGGCACTGGAATATTCGCAATAGCCGATCCAGTGAGCAGTGATGTTGCCCGCATTACCCACGGGTAAGCAATGAAAGTCAGGCGCACTACCGAGCTCTTCAATAATTTCGAATGCCGCTGTCTTCTGGCCCTGCAGACGGAACGGATTAATGGAGTTGACAATGGTTACCGGCGCCTCCCTGGCGACCTCTTTCACCAACTGCATACCAGCATCAAAGTTGCTTCTTATTTGCAGCACTATGGAACCATGCATCATGGCCTGGGCCAACTTGCCCATGGCAATCTTGCCCTCCGGGATTAGCACGAACGCGGTGATGCCGGCCCGTGCCGCATAGGCGGCCGCTGAGGCCGAAGTATTACCGGTAGAGGCGCAAATCACCGCCCGGCTGCCCTCCTCCACCGCCTTGGTAACCGCCATGGTCATGCCACGATCCTTAAACGAGCCGGTAGGATTCAGGCCTTCATATTTCACGTAAATGTCGACACTGCGCGTTAACTCGCCGGGAATATTGTTAAGACGTATCAACGGCGTATTGCCTTCCCCCAAGCTGATGATGCGGACATCGTCGTCAATTGGAAGACGATCTCGGTATCTTTCAATTAAACCTGTATAACGGGGTCGGAACGGCATACATAAAAGTCCTTCTGGATGGACGCTAATCTAACGTTTCCACGCGGATACGGGTAATGGAACCGGCAATGGATCGTAACGCCTCGATGTGGCGGATCGCATCGTTCATTTGTTGCTCCCGTACCGAGTGAGTCAACATAATGATAGGCACATCACTGGCATCGGGGGCAGGCTCCTTCTGAATGATCGCCTCGATGCTGATGCCAAGGTCACCCAAAATCCGGGTAACGTCGGCCAATACGCCGGGCCGGTCATTGGCCAGCATTTTTAAATAACAAGCGGTGTCCACCGCCTCCATGGGCAGTATGGGCAGATCGGATAAGGCGTCTTGCTGAAACGCCAGGTGCGGGACACGATTTTTTGGGTCTGCGGTTAAGGTGCGCACTACATCTACAAGGTCGGCGACTACGGCCGATGCCGTTGGGCCGGAACCCGCGCCAGGACCATAGTATAGAGTGGACCCAACGGCGTCACCTCGCACAAGCACCGCGTTCATTATGCCATCCACATTGGCGATGAGCCGCCGATGGGGAATTAAAGTGGGGTGAACGCGCAGCTCGATCCCTTCCCGCCTACGTCGTGCAATACCAAGATGTTTGATTCGATAGCCGAGTTCCTCGGCATAACTTACATCCTCGCGGGTAATATGGCTGATCCCCTCAATATAGACCCGTTCGAATTGCAGCGGAATTCCGAATGCAATAGAGGCCAGAATCGTGAGCTTGTGGGCGGCATCGGTTCCATCTACGTCGAAGCTGGGATCGGCCTCCGCATACCCCTTAGCCTGAGCTTCCTGCAGCACCTCGCTGAAATCACGCCCCTTGTCGCGCATTTCGGAAAGTATGAAATTGCTGGTGCCGTTAATAATGCCGGCGACTAATCTGATTTCGTTACCGGCCAGGCCTTCGCGAATCGCCTTTATGATTGGAATACCGCCGGCTACCGCCGCCTCGAAGGCAACTATGACGCCTTTTTCATGGGCGGCTGCAAAAATTTCGTTGCCGTGCAACGCAATAAGCGCCTTGTTGGCGGTTACTACGTGTTTACCTTTTTGAATTGCCCGCAACACCAGTTCGCGGGCCAAGTCCGTGCCGCCGATCAATTCGACAATAATCTGCACCTCCGGCTGATCCACCACATCGCTAGGATCCGTGGTTAATTGAATTCCTTCGGTATTACAGATGCGGGGTGCATCCAGATTGCGCACCGCCCCATGGGTTATCTCAATACCACGGCCCGCACGGCGGGCTATTTCAATGGCATTCTCCCGCAGCACATTGATGGTACCACCCCCAACGGTACCCAGACCTAATAGTCCAACCTTGACCGGTTTCAAGAGGCGTCTCCTTCTGCAACGTTACGTTGATTGTTTCGGAACATATCACGGATCGCGCGGATGGCTTGACGGGTACGGTGTTCGTTTTCGATCAATCCAAAACGCACATGGTCATCGCCATAAGAACCAAATCCGACCCCCGGTGACACCGCCACCTTGGCCTCCACTAATAGTTTCTTGGTAAAATCCAACGATCCCAGGTGCCGGTATTGTGCTGGTATCGGCGCCCATACAAACATGGTTGCTTTGGGCTTTTCTACCGCCCACCCCAAGGCGTTCAATCCGCTGCATAAAGTATCGCGACGATTCTGATAAGTTGCCACTATCTGTTGCACACATTCTTGCGGCCCGTCCAGGGCGGCAATACCCGCAACTTGAATGGGCGTAAACACGCCGTAATCCAAATAAGACTTTATGCGCGCCAGGGCCGCTACAAGACTGATATTTCCGCACATGAAGCCGAGACGCCAGCCGGGCATATTGTAGCTTTTCGAAAGAGAGAAAAATTCCACCGCCACGTCCAGGGCACCGGGCACTTGCAAGATTGACGGCGCCCGATAGCCATCGAATACCAAATCCGCGTAGGCAAGATCATGGACCACCCAGATCTCATTTTTACGCGCCACTTCCACGACCTTTTCAAAAAACTCCAGTTCTACGCATTGCGTGGTGGGATTGCCGGGAAAATTCAGCACCAGCATCTTGGGCCGTGGCCACGAGTCATTAATGGCCTTTTCCAATTCCGCAAAAAAATCGACACCCGGCACTAAGGGCACATGCCGAATATCGGCGCCGGCGATAACGAAGCCATAGGGATGAACCGGATAGGCGGGGTTTGGCACCAATACGGCATCACCTGGACCAACGGTTGCCAGCGCCAAATGCGCCAGCCCCTCTTTCGAACCAATGGTGACGATAGCCTGGCTCTCAGGGTCGAGATCTATATTGTAGCGGCGTTGGTACCAGTCACAAATGGCTTTCCTTAGACGGGGGATTCCCCTGGACAGGGAATAACGATGTGTATCAGTTCGCTGGGCCACTTCGACTAGTTTATCCACAATGTGTCGCGGTGTGGGCTGGTCCGGATTTCCCATGCCGAAGTCGATAATGTCTTCCCCCCGGGCACGGGCCTTAGCCTTCAATTCATTTACGATATTGAAGACATAGGGAGGCAGCCGTCTAATTCTGGGGAATTCTTCAATCAATCTACAGAATCCAAAATCGCGTGATAAATCATGGTTTAGGAAGTCGGTTAAACGAGAGACCTTACTGAAAAGCCGTCTGGCTTACAAGAAGCCGGTTACGTTAGCCGCGAGTCAGCTCGCCTATTTTTTAGCCCAGCAACCCTGAGCGCCGGCTCAGGGCCGCTTGCCACGGTTTCAACAAGGCGCGTATCGTAACCAACCATGAAGTTCGCCCAAGAAGACATGACAGGGAAGTACGTCATTCGCTCCTATCAGGCCGGGAACCTCACCATTAACGATACGGTCTATGAGCGCAGCGTGATTATCATGCCGGAACGCCTTATTGACGACTGGCAACCACAATCGTTTGAAGAACTCACCACCGAGTACGTGTTAGAA
>JAZFSS010000239.1:0-6179 GCA_036446275.1 Gammaproteobacteria bacterium
CCGGATAAAATTTGGCCTGTTCTGAGGCAGTTTTGGACTAGTAATGGATTTGTTATCAAGCTGGATGAACCCCAGATCGGGATTATGGAAACGGAGTGGGCGGAAAACCGTGCCGATATTCCCCGGGGTGGAATCCGTAAGTTATTTGGCAAGGCGATTGACTTCGTATATTCCTCGGGTACCAGGGATAAGTTCCGCGTACGGTTGGAAAGAGGTGAGCAGGAAGGATATACCGAGCTATACCTGACTCACAGAGGTATGGAAGAAGTGGTGCAAGGGGTGGACGGGGAGGACACGGCAACGCTCTGGCGCCCAAGGCCTAGTGATCCGGAGCTTGAGGCGGAAATGCTCAAGCGCCTGATGGTGAGTCTTGGTGTACAACAACAGCGTGCAGAATCCCTATTGGCCCAACAAGTCAGTCAGCAACCTAAGGCTCGTTTAACGCAAGGCGAAGATGAGGAAACCACGCTAATACTTGCTGAGCCCTTTGCACAGGCATGGCGCCGGACCGGTATTGCACTGGACCGCGTGGGTTTTGTAGTAGAAGATCGAAACAGATCTGATGGTCTGTATTTTGTTCTTTACGATGATCCTGAAAAGAGTCAAAAGAAACGAGGTTGGCTTTCTAAGCTTAATCCATTCGGTGGCGAATCGGCCAAGAGTGAGAAGTATCAGATACAACTATCGAGTAACGAATCGGAAACTCGTGTCATAGTACTGAGTAAAAAGGGCAAGCAGGATAATTCCGGCACGTCGCGGCGAATACTGGCGTTGCTGTACGACCAGCTAAAATGACGATCACCTGATCGTGCGTTTCTCCTCTCTTGGCAGCGGCAGCCGGGGAAATGCGGCCCTTGTGGAACAAGGGCAGACCTGCGTTTTGGTGGACTGCGGTTTTTCGGTCGTGGAAATAGAACGGCGCATGGGCAGGTTGGGACGACATCCGTCTGAATTAACTGCCATTGTCGTTACTCATGAGCATAGCGATCATATTAGCGGCGTGGCCCGCTTAACCAGGAAATATTCGATGCCGGTTTGGATGACGCCAGGCACCGCGGATGCCCCCGCGGCTTCAGAACTGAAGGGTTTCCAGCCCATTACGGGTTATGGCGCATTCGAGATACAAGATCTTCAGGTCTGCCCGTTTCCAGTTCCCCACGATGCACGGGAACCAAGCCAATTCGTGTTTAGTAATGGCGTTCATCGATTGGGCTTCTTGACGGATACCGGTTCTATTACGGATCATATCGTGAATAATCTCAAAGGCTGTGGGGCATTATTTCTGGAATGTAACCATGACCAGAAAATGTTGGCGGATGGCCCATATCCTGACACCTTAAAGCGCCGGGTAGGGGGGCGTTTCGGGCACCTGGATAACCGGCAGGCAGCCACTCTGCTACGCCGGCTGGATACGAGTCAACTCCAGCATGTGGTGGCAAGCCACTTGAGCGAAAAAAACAATAATCCACAAAAAGCTCGTGCCGCCCTGGCAGAGGCCCTGGGCTGTTCCCACGACTGGATTGAAGTGGCCGACCAGGCGCATGGGCTGGCATGGCGTGAATTAACCTAAGGGAAGCCCTGATGTGTCGTCATTACCATCGTAGGACCCGCGCCTTTTATGCCCATGCTCTTCCGGGTACGCGGGGAACCCAGGTCTTCCCGGCCGGGGGCCGGTCCTACCCCGCCATCGTAGGACTCGCGCCTCGCGGGGAACCCAAACCTTCAGTATGATTCCGGGTTTTCCCTTGCCATGGGTTCAAAATATTGATGTTTCAATTGCGCGGTGGCCCCGCACTCTCTGAATTTCGGTTAGAAAAGCTATTGCAGCGGCTTCGCGTGGCGGTGCCCAATGTAACAGCTTTACATGTCGATTTTGTCCATTTTGTGGAATCCGAGACCTCATTATCGGGGCAAGACCAAAAAATATTGACGCAGCTTCTAGCTTACGGCCCCGCGCATTCTACTGACCAACCAGCGGGCGAACTGCTCTTGGTAGTGCCCCGTGTTGGCACGATCTCGCCTTGGTCAAGTAAGGCGACCGATATTGCCCATAACTGCGGTCTCAACATGATCCGGCGCCTGGAACGGGGAATCTCTTACTACATAGGCCTGCAGGGTGGTATCGGTTTGGATGCCAATACTTATGAAACATTGACCCCGTTGGTTCACGACCGCATGACCGAGACTGTCTTAGGTTCCCTTGATGAGGCCGAGCGTCTATTTTTTCACGCAGAGCCGGCGCCCCTGGCCATAGTCGATGTGATGGGCAACGGACGCCAGGCGCTGGTAGCGGCAAATCGGAGTTTGGGTTTAGCGCTTTCCGATGACGAGATCGACTATTTGGTAGATAACTTCGAGGACCTTGGTCGGAACCCGAGCGACGTAGAATTGATGATGTTTTCCCAGGCCAATTCGGAACACTGCCGGCATAAAATCTTCAACGCCAATTGGATGATCGACGGTAAGACCCGGGATGGTTCGCTGTTCGATATGATCCGCGCCAGTCACCGGGCCAACCCTAAAGGTATCCTGTCAGCGTACCGGGACAACTCTGCTGTCATGGAAGGGAATCCTGTAGACAGATTCTTTCCTGATCCGAGTAGCCGGGAATACAAAGAGTATGCGCAGCATGCCCATATCTTGATGAAGGTGGAAACCCATAATCACCCTACTGCAATTTCTCCCTTTCCCGGCGCGGCTACCGGCTCTGGCGGTGAAATCCGCGATGAGGGAGCTACCGGACGCGGCAGTAAGCCAAAGGCCGGCCTGTGCGGCTTCTCTGTTTCAAATTTGCGAATCCCAGGATTCGAACAGCCCTGGGAGACAGACTATGGCCGCCCGGATCGCATTGCTTCGGCCCTGGAGATCATGACCGACGGTCCCTTGGGTGCCGCAGCCTTTAATAACGAATTTGGCCGGCCCAATTTATGCGGTTACTTTCGAACCTTCGAGCTGGAAGTCCCGGGGCCTACCGGCCGGGAAGTTCGTGGATACCACAAACCGATTATGGTTGCCGGTGGTTTGGGGGTAATCCGAGAGGAGCATGTGCATAAGCAATTATTTCCGCCGGGGACGCCCATCGTGGTATTGGGTGGTCCCGCCATGTTGATCGGTTTAGGGGGCGGCGCCGCATCCTCCATGTCCAGTGGTGAGAGTGCGGAGGAATTGGATTATGCGTCGGTGCAACGGGGTAATCCGGAAATGCAGCGGCGCGCACAAGAGGTCATTGATCAGTGCTGTGCGCTCGGGGCCGATAACCCGATTTCGTCTATTCATGATGTAGGCGCCGGCGGCCTATCCAACGCACTGCCGGAGTTGGTGAATGACGCCGGCCGGGGCGGGAGTTTTGAACTGCGCATGATTATCAATGACGAACCGGGCATGTCCCCAATGCAGCTATGGTGCAATGAATCCCAGGAACGTTATGTAGTGGCGGTGGCAAAGGAAGAATTAGATAATTTTCAGGCAATCTGCGAAAGGGAACGATGCCCCTACGCAGTGATAGGAGAGTCAACCAAGGGTTCGCGCCTGGTGTTGGGCGATGGACATTTTGATAACACGCCAGTAGATATGCCGCTCGATCTGCTGTTAGGTAAACCCCCGAAAATGCTCAGGGATGCCCATCGCCACCCCTTTAAGAAGGTAAATTTTCACACCCAAGGCCTGGATCTAAAAGAGGCGGCGCTCCGGGTGCTGCACTTGCCTTCGGTAGCTTCCAAATCTTTTTTGATCACCATTGGAGACCGCTCTGTAACGGGGTTGGTGACGCGCGACCAGATGGTGGGACCTTGGCAAGTCCCGGTGTCAGATGTGGCGGTTACCGCCGCCGATTATTCCGGCTATGCCGGTGAGGCCATGGCGATGGGGGAGCGAGCCCCAATTGCAATAATTCATGCCCCCGCGTCGGGACGCATGGCGGTGGGGGAAGTGATCACGAATCTTGCCGCTGCTTGCATCGAAGGTTTGGACAAGGTAAGGCTTTCCGCTAATTGGATGGCGCCGGCAGGTCATCCCGGAGAAGACGCTAACTTGTTTGATACGGTCAAGGCAGTTGGGCAAGAGCTCTGCCCGGCGCTTGGTATCGCCATACCAGTAGGCAAGGATTCGCTTTCCATGAAAACCGTTTGGAAGTCTGAAGATGGCGGCGAGCGTTCCGTGACCGCGCCGCTGTCACTGATTGTTTCGGGTTTTGCGCCGGTGATCGACGTTAGAAAGACCCTGACACCGCAACTTAGGACTAACCTTGGCGAGACGGATCTGATTTTGGTCGACTTGGGTAAAGGCCGCCAACGTATTGGAGGCTCGGCCTTGGCGCAAGTTTACGCTCAAGTAGGCCATCATGCGCCGGATCTGGATGACCCACGGTCTGTGCGTGCCTACTTTTCAGTGATCCAGGCCTTAAATAAAGAAGGTCTTTTGATTGCCTACCATGACCGTTCAGATGGCGGACTGTTTGCGACAGTATGCGAAATGTCTTTTGCCGGCCGGGTAGGAGTTACTGTGAATCTGGATGGTTTGGGTGGCGATCCGGCCACGGCTTTGTTTTGCGAAGAGTTGGGTGGCGTGCTGCAAATTCAGAACGGCCAGCGGAATACTGTGTTACGCATGTTAAAGGAAGCCGGCCTGGCCAAGTACAGTCATGTTATTGGAAGTCTTAATAATCGTGATCGCATTGAGTTTCTTGTGAATGGTAAAGAGATATTGTCAGAGAATCGAACCCGCTGGCACCGTGCCTGGGCGGAAACCTCTTATCGCATGCAAACGTTGCGGGATAATCCGGATTGTGCAAAGCAGGAATTTGAGGCCATCTTGGATCGTGACGATCCTGGTCTGCAAGTATCCTTGCATTTTGATCCCGCGGAGGATGTGGCCGCCCCCTATATTGGGACGGGGGCCCGGCCGGCCATGGCAATTCTTCGCGAGCAGGGCGTGAATGGCCAGCTCGAAATGGCGGCGGCTTTTTACCGTGCGGGTTTTTCCTGCCGGGACGTGCATATGAGCGATATCCTTGCAGGACGGGTGTCCCTAAAAGAATTCAAGGGTTTGGCGGCGTGTGGCGGATTTTCCTATGGAGATGTTTTGGGTGCTGGTCAGGGTTGGGCGAAGTCCATCTTGATTAATGACCGCGCCAGGGACGAATTCAGCGCTTTCTTCGCACGTAACGACAGTTTTGGGCTGGGAGTATGCAACGGTTGTCAGATGTTGTCCGGATTATCCGAGCTTATTGACGGGGCCCGGTTTTGGCCGCGTTTCGTACGTAACACGTCGGAACAATTCGAGGCCCGCTTTGCACTGGTAGAGGTGCTACGGTCACCATCTATCTTTTTCGCAGGCATGGAGAACTCCCGACTGCCAATTGCCGTAGCCCATGGGGAGGGGCGCTGCGAATGGCAAGAGGCATCGGCGGAAAAGGCCCTTGATGCCGGCATCGTATCGGTACGTTATGTAGACCACTATGGAAATGCGACAGAACGGTACCCCGATAATCCCAATGGTTCACCGTCGGGTATCACCGGTGTAGCAACGATGGATGGACGATTTACTATCATGATGCCCCATCCCGAGCGCACATTCAGGACGGTGCTGAATTCATGGCATCCCGGTGATTGGAAAGAAGATGGGCCTTGGATGCGCATGTTCCGTAATGCGCGGGTTTGGGTGGGTTAGGGAAACTCTGATTTATTCGTCATTTAATGACCAAAACCACCGGCTATGCCAGCGTAAATAACAGGGGCATTGCCGAGTACGCAACGATTGGTAAAGAAAAGTGTGTTTGTTTTAGGTGGTACGCGTCATACCGGCTTGCTTGCGGGCATGTTAAATGAAGTCGTCATACCGGCGGAAGCCGGTATCCAGGGTTTTGGAAGTTTACCGGCTAGATGCAATGTAGTACGCGTGTAGTGATGTACTGGATTCCGGCCTGCGCCGGAATGACGGCACATCAGAGGTTTCCTAACTAATCGCTGAAGGGATTGTCCGGCAACTCTTCGAACTCGCCGAATTCCGCCAATTCCTGTTGCAGTTCCAGCAGCTCTTCGCGAATTTCCAGCAACCGGCGCACCTCGCCATGGTAGACCAGGTCTGTGCGGGGCGGTCCCGCAGGTTCGTCCCAGTCCGTTGCTTCCTCGGGGTTTTCCAGGAACGGTTGCTCTTCTAGGTTGACGTTTCTCATGTTCGGC
>JAZFSS010000240.1:0-4655 GCA_036446275.1 Gammaproteobacteria bacterium
GCGGCTGCAAGCATAGCCTCTTTTGATCAGTTCCTGGTGCAGGCGGGCTGCACCATAACTGCGTCGAAACCCCTGGTGTAGCTCTTTCATCAGGGACATCAATCTCAAATCATAGTGCCGATGCTCACTTTCTGGTCGTGAGCACCAGGCGTAAAAGCCACTGGTGGATACACCCAACAGATCACAAAGCCGTTTCACTTTATATCGATCCCGGTTCTTCTCGATGAATGCAAACTTCACCGCTTTTTCTTCTCGAAGAACCGTTGCGCTTTTTTTAGCAGATCCAGCTCCTCTGTCCGCTGCTCCAAAACCCTTTCCAACTCCTTTATGCGCTTATTGGCCTGAATCAACTCGTCCTCTTTGGCTTTCGCCGGATCCGTCCGTTTCTTCAGCCGCTTCGGTGATGCCCTGACTGCTTTCATGTGCTTGTTCTCGCATAGTTCTCCATTCTTATGTTCCATGCGCCAGCGATACAGCATCACCACATGGATACCTAGGGACTCCGCTATATCTTTGGCTGTAACGTTTGGATGATCTGCCAACCTAACGGCTTGCAGTTTAAATGCTAATGTATATCGATCGTAGTTACGCTTCTTGGTCTGCCCCATCTCCGCACCTCTCTGGTAAAACAGTCAATGACTGTCCACCAAAATGGTGCTAGTTCAGCGCGCGTTAGCGCGTCCGGCCCCGAAGGGGCGTACTTGAATGATTTGTTAGGCGTCTTTCCAAACATTCTTATGGGGCGGATGGGGCTGATTGATTATTAGGTACTTGCACACCCTCTATAAAAGCCCGCGCTTCGCCGTTAAATTTTGGGTACAAGGTACTACCGCGGTGGGAATACTGGATAACAAAACCAGTGTTCTTTAGGGTTGGATGCCTGCAATAAAGGTGTTCATTCTCCATCACAAGAGTTTCGGTTTTATTAGGCCCGGTTCGCGCCTGTCTGTCCTCTGTTACATTGTGCGCCTGAACGCAAGGATAACCACGTGCGTCAGAATATTGATGCGAAAAGTCCTTGGTTGTGAATCGCCTTGTTTCCAAGTCACGTCCCGCTTTCCGGACGATAAGGGCTTCAAAATCTTCCGGAGATTTCGTTTGTCGCAAATCGAAAATTATAACCTGTGCCGCAAAACTTTCATTTGGGGCATCGCCATTGCGGGCAAATACCATGCCAGAGGTTGACGATCCAATCAAGCTCCACCCCTCCGACTTGGGAGCCGTTATATTCATGTATTTTCCAGGATAAACTTCTCCCGGAGGCACGGGCCCAAAGTTTCGAAGTGGTACAGTTGCAGCACACCCCGATAGGCCAAGGATGATCGCTACGACAAAGCCTGAAATGAATGTATGTAACATAATGTAGACGCCTAACGCCTGCCTCTGGGGCGGCTTTGGAGCGCGAAGCGCGGCAAAGACGTCCCTAGCAGGAAAATCCACAGGACACCCAAAAATATTACCAAAGCAATCAATCGGGTTGAACATAAAGTGCAGTCAGCCTGCACCCCACACCCAGGCGTTACCTATAGCTGCGCTGTAGGATTGTAAATGCGCCCTTGAGCCAATCGCCGTACGGTTGCGTCGGCCAAAGTGGTTGACCTGTTTTGCCCATACCTTCGGGTCCAATCCCAATCTGCCTAATATAGGCATCAGCTGTTGGGGAATAGCGCCCCGCTTATCGTCACGAATGGCTCGACCGGTCCAGTCTACGAGCTCCAGGTAGTCCATCATTCTAAATGGAATACCTGTGGGCTGGTTTTGCCGCTCATATCCAGCAAAGAGTAATAGGCCCTCGGGGGTTGCATCACTGGGCTGTTCCGCTGTCATTACGGCCTGGATCCGTTCGTAGATGGAGGTGAATTCCGAATCTTCCGGGGTCGTGGCGATCCCGGCCCGGATGGGGTTGAGGTCCACGTAGCTCATACAAGTCAGCAATGCTGCTTCATCCAATAGCGCCTGACTCTTGAAGCGGCCTTCCCAGAAGCGGCCCTTGCAGCTGTCTTCTTCATTAGCCCGGCGGGCGATGGTTTGGTTGAAGCAGCGCATGAACCAGGACAGATCGCCTAAGCGTTCCCGCCAGAGATCGATGAGCGCTTGAGCTGTCTGCTGCTCGGCCTCTGTGTGTACTTCACCATTGCGTAGACGATCCACGAGGGTGTGACCATTGAATAGTTGATACCAGCGGTCCATGACCTCCTCATCGTTCCAGGCAGCCGCTTGCTCGACATCCACATGAAGTACCAGGTGGTAGTGATTGCTCATTACTGCATAGGCGCAGATATCCACAGAAAACACTCCGCTCAGTTCTTTGAGTAGATCGACCAGCCACTGTTTGCGATGGTCAAAGCATTTGCCAGAGTATCGATCTTCCCCGCACAAAAAGGCGCGGCGCACACAGCGGCCGATGCAGTGGTAATACGGGGTTTCGGCCAGACAGACCTGGCGACGACGTGGGATGGTCATGATGGTTCCCTCCTTGGTTACCGGTTCCTGATGGACTGTATTCTCTAACGACTAAATGACTCTAACCTGTTGAGCATACAGGTGCAAATTCTTGGGTGTCCTGTATTTGTAGTAGGTATCCCAAGGTGCGTTAGGCGCATTATTTACTCTTTGTTAGGTGTCCCGGATTACTGTCGGCTCTAAGCAACCGCCACTTTCATTCGGCCAGGACGATTACCCGTCCGGGAACTATTCTTTACAAAAATATCGATATCAGTTCCAAGGATAGTTAGATAGCGAAATAGTCGATCCATGGAAAAACCCCGAATCTTTCCACGGACAAGATTGGATACTTTCGGCTGATCGATGCTAAGCATCTGTGCAGCTTCCATTTGGCTCAATCCCTTTGCTTCAATAGCGAGCGTTATTGCATGGGCAAGCCGCGCCTTGATCAAAGCCTCCTCGGGATTCTTGGCCCCGATATCGGCAAAGACATTGCCGCTGCTTTGCTGTATGCGTTTATTCATTGCCTGGCTAAGAACCTTGCATAGTGTGACTGCGCCACTCGTAATCTTTCCCTAATAAGTTCCAAATCCTGTTTAGGAGTTTTGATGCCACGCTTTGATTTTTTCTGGAACACATGTAATACATATACGGCTTCCTTAAACCTGACCGTATAGACTGCTCGGTATGTGTTTCCATCAAAATTATCAATAATCTCAAGTACTGAGGCGCCTTTGAATCCCCTTAATGGCTTCGCGTCCAGGTATTTGCTGCCCCATTGCGCGATTTGAAGCGCATATCCCATTACATCTTTTACCGGATCAGGGAAATCCCGTATGCGATCCAACGAAGATCCAAGCCAGAAAAGGGGCTTTTCATCATCCATGATATGCTAAATATAGCATATCATAGGCAAGGGAAATAGGTACCTTAGGTTGCTGAAATGCTAAATAGGATCGTGAATCCCCACCGTGGCCCTGAGATTACGAAATCAATCGAGCCTGGTCCTGTTGTATGGTTTCTAGATTTCGTTATGCGCTTTTCTGCGCTGCTCTGCTTTTAGCAGAACATTCTGGCGCGTATCGTCATCCGCCTGCCCCCATTGAGTGATTTCAGCCAAGGTCCGAAAGCAACCCAAACAAATATCATCGTCGTTTAAACGTAAGCGCCAAATAAACCCCACCCTGTGCAGCTGAAGCTCGGTCGTTCATGCTGTGATATTTCAATCACAGCGGAGCACCCTGATGGAGGAAGCAAAAGAAACGACACTGACAGAGCGCCAGCGTTACTGGCTGGGACAGATCCAGGCTTGTGAATCCTCGGGAAAGACAGTGGCCGAGTATGCGGCGGACCAGGGGATCGAAGCCCAGGCGATGTATGCAGGCAAGACGATGTTGGTCAAGAAAGGCGTGCTGCGGCCTAGGTGCCCGAGCCGGTTTCAGCGGGCACAGGCAGTGGTTCCGGTGGAGGGTAGCGAGTGGCGGATTCAGTTACCGAACGGTGTGTCGGTAGCATTTTCCGGTGCCGTGGATACGAAGATGCTACGCACGGTACTGGACACCGCAGCAACTGCTGTATGATGCGGCCGTCGAATGAACTGCCCGCCGTGTATTTGTGCCGGGACGTTGTCGACTTCCGCAAAGGCATCAACGGGCTGGCGGTATTGGTGGAAGACGCACTGCAGTTGGATCCGTTTTCCGAACAGTTGTTTGTGTTCTGCAACCGTAAGCGTGACAAGGTTAAGATGCTGTATTGGGAACGTAATGGTTTTTGCCTATGGCAGAAGCGTCTGGAGAAGGCGCGCTTCAAGTGGCCGCGAAAGGTGGAAAGCGACGTGGTCACCCTGACGGGCCAGCAACTGAACTGGCTGCTGGACGGTTACGATGTCATGCGTATGCAAGCGCATGAACGGTTGCATTTTAGTAGTGTTTTATAGGGCATTGCGCGTGTCTTTATTGTATAATGCCGTGCATGCAAATCGTACTGGATCAGTTACCTGACGACGTTGATGCGCTGAAGTCTTTGGTCGCTGATCAGGTTGTTCGCAATGAACAACTGCAAGCGGATAAGCAAGCGGTTATTCAAAAGAACGAACAACTGACAGCCCGGGTACTGAGTCTCCAGGAACAACTGAACCTCGCCCTGGCCCGACGCTACGCGGCCAGCAGCGAGAAGATATCACCCGATCAGATCCACCTGTTCAACGAGGC
>JAZFSS010000241.1:0-7561 GCA_036446275.1 Gammaproteobacteria bacterium
TGTCTAATACACCGGGGAACTCAATGGATCTCAGTTGCTGGGAAGGCACCTGGACTCGCTGGCCATCGCGCAGACGAATCTCGATAAAGGGATCGGTGAGTACCCCGCTAATTCGATCACCTGATCGCAGTTCCAACAGACCCTGGCTAACTCCTTGTTCCGGTTGGCTGATGGAACGGATCTGCCACCCATGGAAGCGCAGCTCCGCGTACGGTGCCGTCCAATGGAAGGTCTCTGTTATCACCTCGCCAGAGAGGATGTCACCATTATTCAATTTCACTCGGTCTGCTGGAGAGCCGGTCGAGCTAACTCCGGACACCGGCCGCTGGACCGGCCTATCGAGACCTGTGTCGATTACCGGTATTTGTGTACCCGGTCCACATCGAACGATTGAACGCAGGTTGCCCACGGGAATCTTCTCCTCGCCCGATTGCTTTTGTACAAACAGCTTCGAATCCGTGACGAAGCTGTCCGTCTTTCCATCCAGGAACTCGAGAGTCGCCGTCATTTTTACACCGCCAAGCCGCGCGAACCATGTACTTTGGGCCGGCTGAAACAAGATACTCCGAAGGTTCGCGACGGGGACTACCAGCTCTTCGCCATTGGTGGCACCCAATAATGCCGCTTCCTGACTGAACCGGTCCCGAATGTGCCAAATTTCCAACACTTTTGACACGTGCCCATCCTTATCAGTCAGTTGCCAGCAGGCGGCGCTGCTCGTGACAGACGACAAACATAACAACGAAACAAGTACAGTCCTGGAGAACGTTAAAAGCATTTGGGGCACCTCCTGCTTACCAATCTTACCCGGATTCACAAAGGGATTCCCACCTTGCTTCACTCCCAATTCAGCCCGTCATCAGATCTCGTTTGCTCCCTTTCCTCGGTCGTGATGCTTTTGTGACAACTCAGCCGGTACTATTATCTATATAGTATAGTCAGGTAAGTAAGCACAACCAGGCGAAATATGTCCAACCGCATTCTTATTGTAGAAGACGACCACGATATTGCTCATTTGCTGGATCTGCATCTGCGGGAGCAATTTTTTGAGGTCGATTGCGTGGCGGACGGCGAGCAAGGACTTGCTCGGGCCCAGGCTGGTGACTATGACCTGATTCTGCTGGATCTGATGCTGCCCAAGTTCGATGGCATTGAAGTGTGCCGGCGTTTGCGCGCGGCATCCAACGACACTCCCATCTTAATGCTTACCGCCAAGTCCTCGGAAGTGGATCGAGTGATCGGTCTTGAGATCGGCGCCGATGACTATCTCACGAAGCCGTTCTCCATTCAGGAGTTGCTGGCCAGGGTAAAGGCCATCCTGCGTCGAGTCGAGTTACTGAGAAAAAAACTGCCCGAGATTCAGGATGAAAGGCTGGAGATTAATCGGCTGGTTATTGATGTTGCCCGGCGTACGGTCGAGATAAAAGGCAGGTCCGTGGATCTCACTGCGCGGGAATTTGACCTATTGATTTACTTTGCGCGCAATCCGGGCCGGGTATTCAGCCGTGCTCATTTGCTGGATCAAGTCTGGGGCTATGGCCATGAAGGTTATGAACATACAGTCAATTCCCATATCAACCGCTTGCGCAAGAAAATAGAAAAAGATCCTAACAATACCGAATATATACTCACGGTATGGGGCGTGGGATACAAATTTGCGGAACCAAGGCAGCAATAGGGAATGGCGCATGTTTAAAACTCTGTACGGAAAATTGGCTTTGGTGTTATGCGTACTATTTTGCCTTATTGGCGGGATCGTATTTGTCAGCGCGCTGAAGTCGGCCCATATGTATCAACAAGAGGTGGAGCAGCGTTTAAACCGAGATTTGGCCATGTACATCGTTAACGAGCATGTGCTGATTCAGAATGAGCAAGTCAATACGGAGGAATTGGAGCATCTGTTTCATACCTTGATGATTGTAAATCCGAGCCTGGAGCTGTACCTGCTCGGACCAACCGGTAACGTGCTCAGCTATTCCGGACCGCCCGGATTACTAAAAAGAGATCAAGTGGCAATGGCGCCGATCCAAGGCATGCTAGGGGGAAAAACGAAACTGCCGGTATTGGGCGATGATCCGCGCAGCGCTGCCCGGCAAAAGGCCTTTTCCGTAGCGCCGATCAAAGCCGACGATAAACTGCAAGGCTATATCTACGCCATACTCGGCGGCGAACAAGTAGACCACCTTGCCGAACTATTACAAAGCAGCTATATCTTGCGCTGGAGTACCGGGGCTGTAGGTGCAGCCATGCTGTTCGCGTTTATAGCGGGACTTATGATTTTTTTTCTGCTTACGCGCCGTTTACGTAAATTGAGTCAAGCCATGGAGAGCTTCAAGCAACAGGGCTTCAAGCAATTTGTACCATTCCCGGTACCAAACAAGCCACCCACGGATGAGATAGGCAATATTGGTATCACCTTTAACGAAATGGCCAAAACGATCGGTTCCCAAATGGAACGATTGCGGGAAACCGACGCCCTGCGCAGGGAATTAGTCGCTAATGTTTCCCATGACCTACGCACGCCATTGGCTTCCCTGAAAGGATATATAGAAACCCTGCTGCTCATGGATCAAAACCTCTCAGAAACCGACCGGCGCCATTACCTCGAAACAGCCGGCCGCAATGCGGACAGGTTAAGCAAATTAGTGGAAGAACTGTTTGAACTGGCGAAGTTGGATGCTAAGGATCTGAAGCCCCATCCGGAATCCTTCTCCGTGGCCGAACTTGTTCATGACGTCATGCAGAAGTTTAAGCTCAGGGCCGAGCAACAAGGGGTGCGGATCGAGGTCGATGTGGACCCGGCCACGCCATTTGCGGAGGCCGATATAGGCATGATTGAACGGGTGCTGGATAACCTGATAGAAAACGCTCTGCAACATACACCCAAAGGTGGATCCATTCACCTTTCTTCAGAGGCCCATGGCCAACATGTGGAAGTAAAAGTGGCGGATTCCGGCCATGGCATTCCTGAAAATGAGTTGCCGCACATTTTTGAACGTTTCTATCGCAAGTCATCCGCTAATGCCGGCAGTAGAGAAGGCGCCGGTTTAGGATTAGCGATCGCACAGCGGATCGTGGAATTGCACGGTGGCAAAATCTCCGTGCAGAGTACTATAAATCATGGCTCCGTGTTCGGCTTCAATCTGCCTTTTCCTGTCATTCGGCAACATTAAGGTACCACTGTCAAAAAAGAAGGATAGCGTTGGTGGAGGCGAGGCCACGAAAGTGGTTAGGGGCGTGTCGGCCCTGGTTTGGCATGGGTCTCACTGGCGCCGCTATATTCAAGAATTTACAATACCCGCATCCTTGGCCGGGAAATAGTTCCATATTGGGACGTAGTGAATCCTGACCCCATCCCAGCGGCGGCGAGATCCAGGACGATTTCGTGGGCACCTTGGGCCTAGTGGTGGTCGTAGCCTGAGAACTAAGGTAGGGTTGGGCAAGAGCGTGTGATTTGCCGTGTAAGTTTATGAGGATATTAAAAGTTTTTGGTGCTGGAAGTCGCACTTTGCCTGGGGCTCGTCTACCATACGGTGGCAGCGTAATTGAGAATTCGAGACTCACACTTGAAGGTCGACTTTACAGCGTGAACATGGTTGCGGGGATACAGTGAATGATGCATGTCCGTTGCTTGATTTGTTTCATTTGGACGTCTGGGTCAGTGACTGACACTTTAGGCGGATATACCGTCTTAGCTTGGTTCGCAAAAAACGGCTAACGAATTTGAGGATAATCTAATGTTCATGAGCAATCCCTTCTCCGAGCTTTCGGCGTTCATCCCACCCATTGCAATGCAGGTGTATGTCATCTTAATGTTTCTCTTGGTCATAGGCAGTACGCTGTTGGACGTTATTCATAAGAAAAGCGCCAAGTACTTCTTCGAAAATGCACAAAAGGAGAAGAAACTAGCAACTCGGACAGTCGGCGGAGGGGAAATGGCATCGATTGCATTCAAAACCGTTGCGGAGGATGTTCTGACTTCTGCGGAGTTCTGCAACCCGAAACGCAGAATTTCCCATCTTCTCACCATGTACGGGTTCGTAATATTTCTCGTCACCACAGTCCTCATGGTGTTTTTCTATGCAAATCCCGCCACCCCCACACCCTCTATCCTGCCGCAACTGTGGCATTTGGGCGCGCTGATGGTTGGCATTGGCGGTTATTGGTTCTGGTTCTTTATTCGGGTCGACGTTGTTGCGGAGGGTTATCCATGGTACCGCATTGTGCGCGCGGATCTGTTCATTCTCTCGCTTCTCGCGACAGCGACCTTCGGGCTGATCTGGTCCGTGCTGCAGGCGGCAGGCAGTTCGGGGTGGGCAACTTTGTTTTTCGGTTTGTTTATCTTCGCCAGCACGGTGCTGTTTGGAGGAATACTTTGGTCCAAATTCGCTCATATGTTTTTCAAGCCCGCGGCGGCTTTTCAGAAACGGATGGCCGAAGCGGATGGTTCCAGGGGCAATATGCCGGTGCCGGCCGACAAGCCCGAACAATTTGGTCTTGGTATCGAGCGTCAATCGCCCCGAAACTATTAATCAACACATCAAATGGTTGACACATTGGTGATTAATCCTAACCACTGGAGTAGAAGATAAAATGCCAACATTTGTCTATTTGACTCGTTGCGACGGCTGTGGACATTGCGTTGATATCTGTCCGTCCGATATCATGCACATCGATAAAATCTATCGACGCGCTTACAACATTGAACCTAATTTCTGCTGGGAGTGTTACTCCTGCGTCAAGGCCTGTCCGCAAAATGCGATAGACGTCCGTGGATATGCTGATTTCGCCCCTCTCGGTCATAGCGTTCGTGTGCTGCGCGAAGAAGAGAAAGGTACGATTTCCTGGAAGATCAAATTCCGGGATGGCCGCGAAAAGAATTTCGTTTCTCCGATTACGACCGAAAAATGGGGAGAGAAAATGACGAACTTCACTGACCTGGATGTCCCTGACGAGGAGGCCCTCGATTCCCAGTTACTCGCCTATGAGCCAAACGGGCTTAACATCGAAGGCGGACTGCCGGTGTTGCGGTCGGGTCAACTTAAGCAGGGGGTGATCGCATGAGCGGAAAAACGATTACCGTAGATTGCGATATCCTCGTGGTCGGTGGCGGCATGGCGGGTACGGGTGCCACGTACGAAGCCAGATATTGGGGACGCGACATGAAGATTATCTGTGTCGAAAAAGCCAATATCGATCGCAGCGGCGCGGTCGCTCAGGGTCTTTATGCGATCAACACCTACATGGGTATGCAGTGGGGCGAGAATCAGCCTGAGGATCATGTACGTTATGCCCGCAACGACCTGATGGGGCTCGTACGCGAGGATCTCGGTTACGACATCGCCCGTCACGTCGACTCCGCGGTACACAAGTTCGAAGAGTGGGGCCTGCCTTTCATGCGTGATCCGAAGACCGGTCGCTATCAGCGCGAAGGTAAATGGCAGATCATGATCCACGGCGAAAGTTATAAGCCCATTGTCGCCGAAGCCGCCCGCAAAGCCGCGGATAAAATTTACAACCGGATTATGGTGACTCATCTGCTGATGGATGAAAGCAAGGCCAACCGCGTCGGCGGTGCAGTGGGCTTTAATATGCGTACCGGTGACTACTATGTTTTCCGGGCCAAGGCGGTTATTTGCTGTGCCGGTGGTGCCTCGCATATCTTCAAGCCACGCTCGATAGGCGAAGGCATGGGACGCACCTGGTATGCGCCGTGGAGTAGCGCTTCGGCCTATGCCTTGCCGATTCAGGTTGGCGCCAAGATGACCCAGATGGAAAACCGTATCGTGCTGGCGCGCTTTAAAGACGGTTATGGCCCTGTGGGGGCTTACTTCCTGCATCTCAAGACCTACACCCAAAATGCCTATGGAGACGAATACGAATCCAAATGGTATGAGCACACCAAGGCCATTGTAGGAGACTACATTGATCACGAACCCAGACCCACCTGCTTGCGTAACCACGCTTTCCTCGAGGAGGTGAAAGCCGGCAGGGGGCCGATTCACATGGTGACCAAGGAAGCCTTCCAGGATCCTCATCTGGAGACCGTCGGTTGGGAGAACTTCCTTGGCATGACCATTGGCCAGGCCGTTGTCTGGGCATCCCAGAACATTGATCCAAAGTACATCAATCCCGAGCTGACCACGTCCGAGCCCTATGTGATGGGTTCCCACGCCACCTGCTCAGGGGCATGGGCAAGCGGGCCGGAGGATATTGCCCCCGATGAGTACCAGTGGGGATACAATCGAATGATGACGATCGACGGGCTTTTTGGTGCTGGCGACACCATTGGCGGCGCCGCGCACAAATTCTCTTCAGGTTCCTTTACGGAAGGCCGTCTCGCTGCCAAGGCTGCGGTCAAGTACATCAATGACCTGCGTAATGAAAAGATCAAGATCTCTGAAAAACAGTACCAGGATCTCAAAAAGGTTGTTTTCCAGCCCATGGAAAATTACGCGGTGGGCCGCAACGAGATCGTCGCGGGAACAGTTTCACCCAGTTATCTCTTGCCCATTCATGGTCTTCAGCGTCTTGAGAAGATTATGGACGAATACATTGGCGGTATCGGTTCCAACTATATGACCAACGAGCCTATGCTCATCCGCGGTATCGAGTTATTGGATATGCTGGAAGAAGACCTTGAGCATATTGGAGCCGAAGATTATCACCAGCTCATGCGAACATGGGAGCTGAAGCACCGTGCAATTACATCGCTGTCTGTGGCGCACCATACGCTGTACCGCAAGGAAACGCGGTGGCCGGGCTACTACTATCGAGGCGACCACATGAAGCTGGACGATGAGAATTGGCATGTCTTGACTTTATCCCGTCGCGACCCGGAGTCTGGTGAATGGACGATGGAGAAAGCCCCCGTTTATCACATCGTCGATTAAACGAAGGCCGAAATACCTTCTCTAAAACCGGGTCTTCCCCTGATCGTGTGGGTTAGTGTGCCATTTAGCAAGCATGGCCGGGACGCTGGAGGAGATTTCTCAAGACCCGCCATGAACCCATCCCTGGGGGCTTGGGCGCAACAATCCCTGTTGCGCACAGTCTTGAGAAATCTCCTCCAGCATCCTGAAAACGCCTCAACCACGAGTGTTTTTCCCACCCTTCAGCCACCCGTTCCCTTGACAGGTGGCTGTGCCTTACACTGACTAATAACCCACTTGATCGGGGGAAGAGCCCTAAAATGAAATTTGTTGAGAAGTCAGACGAAGAAATATTAAAGATCGCTAATCCCATATGGGATAATCTTGTTGACAGTTCTAATAAAAAAGATTACTTAAATTTTTCAAAGCTATTCTCAAAGGAAATGCTAAAAGGCGCAAATGAAATAGCTATCGCTAACCAATGGGAAAAGAGCGATTTACTAACGAGCCTGTCAACACACAGAGAGTTTTTGGGTTGTTTGAGGCGAGATAAATTTGTAACCGTTCTTTGGAAACAGTTTAGCGATAAAGTTCAAGGTGATCATTTGGGTCGTCTGGTGCTGGCAGATGAAGATGGTGAAGTTAAAATTTTTGGTGCAACAATCTATTAGAGAACGCCTGAACGTTTC